>CAZMYK010000031.1:5342-15206 GCA_964570435.1 uncultured Saprospiraceae bacterium
CCCTAAAGACCTTGCGGACAGATTGCGGAGTGCAACTAATTTGCCGGCCTATGATCTCTTCTGCCTTGAGTCTGAATTCAGTAATTTTATTGGTAAATGTTGTCGAAGATATATTGAGAACGCGAAATTTTCGGTCGACTTTATTGCTTCCCATGGCCATACGGTTTTTCACTATCCAGATAAAGGCTTTACGACACAAATCGGAAATGGTGGTAGCATCTCCCAAATTGCACAATGTGATGTCATTGCTGATTTTCGAAGTTCAGATATTGGTGCTGAAGGACAAGGTGCACCCTTTGCTCCCATTGCGGACCACTATCTGTTTACCGATGTAGAAATCATGCTTAATATTGGTGGAATTAGCAATATTTCAATAAAGACAAAGGACAATATAACTGCTTTCGATGTTTCACCCGCTAATCAATTACTGAATTTTCTTGCCGGCAAGTTTGGGCAGGCCTTTGATAATGAAGGAGTCTTGGCGTCAAAGGGAGAGATCAACGACCACCTCCTAAGATCTTTGATTTCAACCAATCAGCTAGTAGATACCTCTCCTAGGGCTATAGATAACTCATGGGTAAGTGATAATTTCTTTCCCCTTTTAGAAAAGGTAGACCCCAGCTCGGCAATGCGAACTTGTGTGGAGTTTATCACCCATGAAGTACTCCGAGCAATCGAATTCACGTCTTCACGCAAGAGTAATTCGAAAAGCATGATGGTAACAGGAGGAGGAGCACTCAATACCTTTCTAATGAGTGAACTTAGAAATGCACTGTCGGAAAAAGGCATTCGTATTCAAGAAATTCGGGAGGAGCTAGTGAAGTTCAAAGAGGCCATTATGATAGCCCTAATGGGATACCTACGTCTTAACAAGAATGCCAATGCTTTCAAGTCCTACACTGGAGCTTTGAGAAACACAATAGGAGGTGCCGTCTATGTCTATTAAGTACGATGATAAAATAGTTGTGACTGGAGGTACCGGATTTCTTGGATCTCATATTTTACGCGACCTGATCCTGCAAGGATATACCAACGTGTTCGCTCTCAAAAGGGTAGCAAGTCGTATGGATTTGGTCTCAGATATAGAGAACAAGATAAGCTGGGTCGACGGTGATATTTTAGATATCAAATCACTTGAAGAACTGATAGACGACACAAAAGGTGTGATTCATTCGGCTGCTAAGGTAAGCTACAATCCTAGGGATCGTCGTGACGTATTGAAGATGAACGTAGAAGGGACAGCAAATGTCGTCAATGTTTGTCTAAGCAGGAAGGTTGAAAAATTGATATTTCTAAGTTCAGTAGCAGCTATCGGTCGAAGTGTTAATAGAACGATCGTGGATGAGAAGGTCGAGTGGGTAGTGGGTGATACAACGACCAATTATGGTCTTGCGAAACACTTAGCAGAAATGGAGGTGTGGAGAGGGATGCACGAGGGTCTTGACGTGGGAATACTCAATCCTAGTATGATTCTAGGGCCATCATTTTGGGGGACTAGTAGTACAAAGTTATTCACCTATGTGGCTCGTCAAGGTCGCCTATATCCACCAGGATCAAATGGTTTTGTAGATGTTCGGGATGTAGCCATGCTATCTAGCAAGTTCCTCACTAGCACAGTTAAAAATGAAAGAATAATAGCTGTGAGTGAGATGAGTAAGTATAAAGATCTGCTGGCAAAGATAGCAGGCCACCTAGGTAAAAAGCCAGCAAGTAGGAGTTTAGGTAGACTTTCAGCCTCACTAGCATGGAGGCTAAGTTACTTTACTTCCAATCCCTCAATCACAAAAGAGACTGTCAGGATTACCTCGAGTGATTTCTGCTATGACAACTCGAAGTCAAAGGACATCTTTGGCATTAAATATCGCAGCATCCAGGAGTCCGTTCGAGACACTTGTGATATTTATTCAAAAAATATTTCCAGTGGACAAGACTTTGGTTTCTTTCCTGTCATTAGGCCTTAGATGATAGGTCTCAGGACTTTAGATATTAGGAAAAGTATGCAAGTAATATGCGCCCGTAAAAATGCATAATATTTCGCTAAAGATGCCTTATGATTAATAATGGTATTTAATTAACTTAATAGCCAGAATATAATTCTACGGTTATTACTTTTCCTAAAATATTAAATACGTCACTATGTCATTTGAATCAAAAAATATCAGGAATGTAGCCCTCCTGGGGCATTCCGGATGCGGTAAAACTACCTTTGCTGAGACAATGTTATATGAAGCAAAGGAGATCCCAAGAAGAGGAACCATCGATGCGGGAACCACGGTTTCCGACTATACCAACATTGAGAAAGAAAAAGAGAATTCAATATTTAGTACCCTCCTGCATGCCAAGTGGAAGGATTCGAAGATCAACATTATAGACACTCCTGGATTAGATGACTTTGTTGGAGAAGTGATCTCCTCTTTGAAGGTGGCAGATACGGGTGTAATGATGTTAAATGCGGCAAGTGGTGTAGAAGTGGGCACCGAAATTCTATGGGAATACGCCATTGAAATGAAGACTCCAACCATCTTCGTGGTGAATCAAATCGATCATGAAAAATCAGACTACGAGAGTACGCTTGAGCAAGCACAGAATAGATTTGGCTCCAATGTGATTGCCTTTCAGTATCCGCTTAACCAAGGGTATGGTTTTGATTCCATTATCGATGCTCTGAGAATGGTGATGTATGTCTTTCCAGTTGGCGGAGGACGGCCGCAGAAAATGCCGATTCCTGAGGCAGAAATGGAACGGGCTAAGTCCATGCATAATCAGCTTGTTGAAGCTGCTGCAGAAAATGACGAGACCTTAATGGAAAAGTACTTTGAGGTGGGTACATTAAATGAAAGCGAATTAGCTTCGGGATTAAGAATTGCCTTGGCTAATCAGGAAATTTTCCCATTATTCTGTTGCTCAGCATTAATGAATAAGGGATCTGGGAGGATCATGGGTTTTATCAATGATATTTGTCCATCACCAGCTGATAGACCAGCTGCAATGTTAGAAAATGGCAATTCTATCACCTGTGATAGCAGTGGTCCTCCTGCTGTGTTTATTTATAAGACACTTTCAGAACCTCAAGTCGGAATGGTCTCCTATTTTAAGGTCTATTCCGGTATTCTAAAGACAGGAGACGAGCTAGAGAATAACGAGCATCGGACGACTGAGCGGATCAGTCAAATTTCCATTTCAAATGGGAAAATAAGAGAAAATGTCAATGAGCTGCGAGCTGGTGATCTAGGCATTACCGTTAAGTTGAAGAATACGCATTCTAACAATACCCTAACTCTTAAGGGTAGCGATAATATCATTCAGAAGATACAATTTCCTGGCCCGAGAATAAGAGCTGCAATTCTCCCTCCTGGAAAAAATGATATGGAGAAGTTGATGAAGGCCTTACACACAATTGAAGAAGAGGACCCGACCTTGATCATTGAGCAATCAAGACAATTGAAGCAAACCATCCTGCATGCCCAAGGCCAATTACATATGGATATCATTAAGTACCGAATAGAAAAAGTCAATGGTATATCCATGGAATTTTCTAGACCTAAGATTCCCTATCGAGAAACCATTCAAAAAATGGCCCAAGATAGTTATAGACATAAGAAGCAGTCTGGAGGTTCAGGTCAGTTCGGAGAAGTTCATATGCGAATTGAACCCTACTATGAGGGAATGGCTGAACCCAACGACCTCAATGTGCGAAAGAAGGAGATCGAAGAGCTTCCTTGGGGTGGAAATTTAGCTTTCTACTGGTGCATTGTAGGTGGTGCAATTGATGCCAAATACGCGAATGCCATAAAGAAGGGTGTCATGTCAAAGATGGAAGAAGGCCCTCTCACTGGATCCTATTGTCAAGACATTCGCGTTTGTATCTATGATGGAAAAATGCATGCGGTTGATTCGAATGACATGGCCTTTATGTTGGCCTCCACAGCAGTATTCAAGAGTAATTTCGAAAAATCGAGTCCTAAACTTTTAGAACCCATTTTTGACCTTGAGATACTTTGCTCAGATACGGTAATGGGTGATGTGATGAGTGACTTGCAGACAAGACGAGCCATCATACAAGGTATGGACACAGAAGGACACTACCAGAAAATAATGGCCAAGGTTCCTCTAGCTGAGTTGTACAAGTACTCTTCTAGTTTAAGGTCTCTTTCACAAGGGAGGGCAAAGTTTACTAGATCCTTCGCCGAGTATGCCACTGTACCGCATGATATTCAGAAAGAGCTAATCCTTGCTTACCGCTCAGAATTAGAGACTGCGTAAGAAACTTGATTTATTGAGATAGATAGAGGAAGTAAGTGTTATCTTACCTCCTCTTTTTCATTTTCAAATCAAGAGAAAGTAATGAAAATTGCATTCGATGCAAAAAGACTCTTTTTTAATCACACAGGCTTAGGTAATTACTCTAGATCTCTCGTACGAAGCTATAGGGGGAACTTTCCAGACAATGACGTAATGCTCTTTACTCCAAAGATCAAGAGAAGCCAATACTTAGAATTTACATCGGATGACTATGAACTTGTTTCCCCAATGAGCCCAGTGCTCTGGAGGTATTACTTCATGAATCGTCAGATTAAACATCACCGACCTGATATATACCATGGATTGTCTAATGAAGTTCCAAGGGGTATAGCGAATAACAAGCATACTAAATTTCTAGTGACCATCCATGATCTAATATTTTTGAGATATCCAAAACTATATAATGCAATAGACCGTGCCATTTACTATGAAAAGTTCAAGAGATCATCCTTAACGGCTGACCATGTTGTTGCAGTATCTGAGTCTACCAAGGCTGATTTGGTCTCCTTTTTTCACGTGAGGCCAGAAAAGGTTAGCGTTATCTATCAGTCCTGTGCAGAAGAATTCTACCAACCTTTTCAACAAGAACAAAGGCAAGATTATGCGCTAATAGTTAGTTCCGTAAGTGAAAGGAAAAACCTAAAATTAGTAGTAGACGCTTGGAAATTGATGCAGCAGGAGGACCGGATTCAAGTCAAGGTGGTAGGAGGGGGAGGTAGGCATAAAATTGCAATGCAAAGGTATGTTCAAGATGCTGGCTTGGAGAAGTACTTTTCCTTCCTAGGCCACGTAGCAAATAATGAATTACTGTTGCTCTATAGGAAGGCACTATTTACCATCTACCCATCCTTGTATGAGGGTTATGGAATACCAGTATTAGAGTCTTTACTTCAGAGTACGCCTGTTATTACTAGTAATCTCTCTTCGATGCCAGAGGCTGGATCTGGCTTTGCGATTCTTGTTGATCCACATTCTCCATCAGAATTAAAGGAGGCAGTTGCAAATGTAAAAAAGGGAAGTGGAGCCATTTCAGCAAATGATCTAGAAAAACTTAGAGATCTCCACTCCTCGCAAAAGAGAGCATATGAAGTTCAAAGCCTCTACAAAAAGTTGATGCAAACTTAAGATTGCGAATTTTTTAACATTTCAAGCTTTAGAAACGGCGGTACAATACATGAGTTAAAATGCAAATGTGAATTCTCCTGATTTTCAAATGCTTGTCTTAAGCTACTGAATTGAAGTTACTTACAAATAGAAATTATTAGAAATTATTAACGCATTTTCTAGAAAAATCATTGCCCATATATTGCAAGCTACTTGTCATTATCATAAATATTAGTGTACTTTGCAAAGAATTTATTGAACTTTGTGCCTAATAGTTTAATACTAGATTTAACGCCCTTCACACCTTTATCTAATTGTCCCTACCTACGTCAGGTCAGGTAAATGTTAACGGTAATGCTGGGCATACGCTTAAACATTAAAACATTACCCTTTGACTTTGACAAGTAACACCTTACTTATCATCAATCTATTTGTAGTAGGTCTACTATACCTTTTGGCCTTTTCTAACTGCAAGAGAAATCACCTATTTCCTATTCATACCCCAGTTACCGAAGATACACGAGTAACACATCATGTTCTCCTTGTAATTAAACACTTTTTTTGCGATTACCCAATCGTGCACACACAATCCTTTAACTATGAATTTATTCACTTGCAAAATACCTTTTGCACTCACGACTCTCGTAGTCACCTTACTAAGCACCACTATCTATGCTAGTACTGTTGAAGACTACACATTTTCCTGCAACGGTAACGTCCTTAATGACGGAGACTTAGAATCGAGCAACATTAAAGATTTCTGGCAAGATGCTGGTAATGTTTGGAGGACAGATAATTCCGGTAATGTCAACACTGGCTCCTACGCGGTAGGAATGAACAACAGCAATGGAGTGGCAGGAATCTACCAGAAGAAAGCAGCAATGCCTGGGCAGACCTTCTCTTTGTCTGCATTTGCTAAGAGCTCCTCTGGTAATGGCGATGTGGGAATAAGGTTCCTCGATGCGCACGATAACATCATTCAAGATCACGATCAAGATGTTGCATCTTCACATTACCAAGAGTACGTCGTTTCGGGCACAGCGCCTGAAGGCACAGCTTATGTGCAGGCATATGGCCGCATCATTAGTCAAGGTACATTCTTTGTAGATTCTTACTGTTTGCAGCATTGGAATGTGACGCAACCACCTTCATGTGCAAATAGTTGCGCTAATGAAAATGAATTTGATAATCCAGTACTATTCTTAGACCCTACTGGGACCAATAATGGATGGTTAGGTTATATCAATTCCAATCTTGAAGTGTGTAATCTCGGAGATGGTACCTATAGAATTAGAGGAAGTGTGATAGGTGGGAACGATGCCCAAGGCTGGGGTGGCACTGGACATCCATGTGGTGCCCAAGATGGTTACTACGTCAATCTCCATTTAACCGACAGAAAATCATGGGCAGAATTTGGAGGAAACTACCAAGAAGACCCTGCAGCTCCTAATCATACCTCGTGGGATTACTACAAGGTTAGTGGGACCTTTACTGGACTCGGATGTAATTCAGGTACTACGGTAAATGTCGTCAGCGCTTCTAGTGGATACAGAATGCAAGTGGGGCAAGGTGCAAACACAAATAGGCCACACGATTTTGGCTTTGCGACATGGTTCGCATCTAACATCAATGGTCAGTCTGTACTTTCAGATTTATATGGCTCTTTCGACGATGCTTGTTACGATGTGTGCAACAATGTAACTGATGGAGGTCATATTGGGCAGGATCAATCAGGATGTGGAAATTCATACGATCCACATACACTTCAAAATATTTCCCATCCTTCTGGAGGTTCTGGTACCTTAGAATATGTGTGGTTACAAAGCACCCAAACTTGTGAAGCACCCTTGGCCATTGACGATCCGAGGTGGGAAGTTATTTCAGGAGCAACAGGTGCTTCATATAATCCTAGCACAATTTCTACTACCACCTGCTATGTAAGATATTCAAAAAGAAGTGGATGCTTTGCCTACGTCGAAGCCTCGAACGTAGTGACTGTTGAAGTTTTCACTGATGGTATAGCTGTTGAAATACCTGCAAACAATACTTCGCTATGTACTAATGACCAGATTGTATTACAAGCTAATGTGAGCAATGCGTCCTCATGTGGAGAGCCAGGAATTTCTGATTGCAATCACACTTTATATGACTATGGAGGCTATGTCGAAAACCCAACTTATGCTGCATATTGCGGCCAAACTTTTGGTGCTAAACTGTGGACCAATGGCGGCTCAGGAACCTCATTTGTAGAAGTAGACTTCGGCCATGAAGTTCCTTCAGGAACCACTATTTGTGTGAACATGAAGTTAGAGCACTGCTCTAATACGAGTTCAAATCATTCAAATGCCAAAATACAAGCATGGAATAACTCAAATAGTAGCTATTCAAGCTTAGAATCATCCGAGACGTTTTCAGCTAACTACTACACTGAGTATTGCTACACTTTAAGCCATGCGACAAGATACATTAAGGTTTCGGACAACGGTGGTTGCTCATTTAGAGTTGACTATGTGAGGTACCAAACAGAAGGCACGCAGAGCAATTCTGTTGCTTACGAATGGAGCGGACCTGGCATTGTTGGAGCTAATAATGAACCTACAGTGACATTAGACGAGGCAGGAACTTACTCAGTTACTGTGACTGATTGTAATGGTTGCGAAGATATAGATCAAGTACTTATAACTAGTAATGCCTTCCACGCAGATGCAGGCCATGATGTAGTTACATGCGAAGGAGAATCTGTGGATCTAAGCGCAGGTGTTGTTTCAGGGGCAAGCTATGAATGGAGAGTGGAAGGAAGCTCAGAGGTGATTGGAAATTCAAGCATAATAAGCGTTTCGCCCACGGTAACAACTGTCTACTTGGTAACTATATCAAAGGATGGATGCGAAGATTCGGATGACGTGACGGTTACAGTTAATGAATTTCCTGTGGCACACCTAGAAACTGTGGAGAGTCAATGTGCCAACGGTGATCCGATTCAATTGACAGCAACACCATCAGGTGGGACCTTTAGTGGTCCAGGTGTCAGCGCTTCTGGCCTCTTTAGTCCTGGAACCGCAGGTGTTGGTAATGCGACAATCACTTATACAGTTATTGAAAATGGATGCGAAGACTCGGATGAAATAGATATTGAAGTAGTGACCTGCCAGGATCCAAGCGACATTGCAGTTTTTAATGATTGTGGATCTAATCTTTCACTCGAAAGCAGTATCAAAGGACTTATAGGATCAAGCAATTGCATGACGATAAGCAACTCTGCAGCAGTAAATAGATTAATTGCGGAAGTTTGGGTTGAACGGCAGAACGGCAGTTTTCCTGCATTTGTGACCCTTTCCTACGGAGGAAGTAGCATCAATGTGCAAGGAATTGATGTGATCCAGTCGCCTAATAGCTCTGTACCAGAAAAATTATATAGAACCATTTTTACTGGACAAGGATCAGAGGTCTGCGTCGATAATACGAATGGCTTTCAAGCTACTTCTTTAGCAGTGTATGTAGAAAGAAATGACCCAAATGCCTCGTCTTCCCTAGTTTCTTATAACAGGGAATTACATGCTAACGGTGGCCCAGATGAGTGTGTGACAGCTATGTTGCAGGTTGGGAACAGTGACTTGCCTAGGGACATCGAGATCAACGTTCCTATCCACGAAAAAGATCAGACTAGGGCTGTGACTATTAGTGTAGTTGTAAGCGATAGTGATGGGAATATCATAGCTACCGATGACCAGACTTTCACCAACCAAAATGCTGGCACGGATGCAGCAATCTATACAATGATGTTAGAAGAAGTTTCTGGAGATGGAATCATGGCAGAGGTAACTATTTGTTCTCCTAATGCTAATGGGGATTCCTTTGGAATAGGTGCTGTTACTGCCACATCGAATGAAGGTTGTGTAGAATGTAATTTAGCAGGAAGTGTCTCGGATGATGAAATTTGCGAGGGTGAGACAGCTACCTTAACAGCCGCTTATACAAGCAGTAATGGCGGTGTTGAATATAACTGGAGTAATGGTGCAAGTACAGCATCAATAGAGGTCGCACCTTCGTCTACAACAACGTACACTGTCGAGATTACAGACACCAAGGGTTGTACAGCTAGTGATGAGGGAAGTGTAATCGTCAATGAACTTCCAACTGTCAGCCTCGATGCAGTGGATCCACTATGTGTGGATGCATCAGCTATCCAATTGATGGGAAGCCCAATGGGTGGAACCTATTCAGGACCAGGTGTAAGCGCAAGTGGTGAATTTGATCCATCTGTGGCAGGGGTAGGAACAAGTACAATAACATATGACTACGAAGATGATAATGGATGCGCAAGTTCAGCTTCCATCGATATTGTCGTCAATGAACTTCCAACTGTCAGCCTAGATGAAGTGGATCCACTATGTGTGGATGCGTCAGCTATCCAATTGATGGGAAGCCCAATGGGTGGAACCTATTCAGGACCAGGTG
>CAZMYK010000031.1:15306-16005 GCA_964570435.1 uncultured Saprospiraceae bacterium
ACTACGAAGATGATAATGGATGCGCAAGTTCAGCTTCCATCGATATTGTCGTCAACGAGCTACCTACCGTTGTGATAGTGGCAGACCCGAACCCGGTTTGTTCAGGTGAAGAGGTTGTTATGACAGCAACTGCTAGCGGAGGAAGTGGATCGTTTACCTACGAATGGAGTGATGGACTAGGAGAGGGAGCAGAAATTGTCTTAGCCGCAGTTACTGCAGAGGTGACCTATTCAGTTACAGCTACCGACAATAAGGGATGTCAAGCTTCAGAAACTGTTACTATTATGGTTGATAAGAAAGCGACCGTTGGAGATTTCGTATGGGAAGACAGCAATGCAAATGGAATCCAAGATGAAGGTGAGGAAGGAATCGAAGGGATTCTTGTAACTTTATTTTCTGCAGATGGAAGTGAAGTCGACTCAGAAACCTCAGGTAGTGCTGGTGAATACTCATTCGAAGTCTGTTCTGGTGAGTACTATATCACCTTTGGGGACTTTGGCGACTATAGTAGATCACCACAAGGCGCTGGTAACTCAGCTACCGATAGTGATGCCAACCCAAGTACGGGCCAAACTGATAATTTCGTTCTTGCTCCAGGAGACAGCAATGATGAAATTGATGCTGGGTATTTCCAAGATGCGAGCATCGGAGACTTCGTGTGGTTAGATGCAGATGCAGATGGCATCCAAGATGATGGAG
>CAZMYK010000032.1:0-15716 GCA_964570435.1 uncultured Saprospiraceae bacterium
TTTAACATCAGTAAAACGACCTAACCGAGGTGCATTAAGCGATCCTAATAAAAAGGCAAGATACGATCGATTCGGACATGCTGGTGTAAGCAACCAAGGTGGCTTTGGTGGCGGTGGCGGAAGGACTGTAGAAGATATATTCTCCCAATTTGGAGACATTTTCGGAGATGGTGGAAGTCCCTTTGAATCCTTCTTCGGTGGTGGAGGAGGTGGTGCTGCACGTGGCAGAGCTGGAGGTCAAAAGGGATCGAATCTAAGGATTAAAGTCTCCCTCACATTACAAGAAGTTGCTGCCGGCGTTGCTAAAAAAATCAAGGTGAAAAAGCAGGTAAGCTGTGTAACTTGTTCAGGCACAGGAGCAAAAGACAGTAGCTCTAGGAAGACTTGTGGTACTTGTTCTGGAAGCGGATACGTGAGACAAGTAAGAAGCACCTTCCTGGGTCATATGCAGACGACGACTGCTTGTCCCACTTGTGGTGGTTCAGGACAGGTAATCACGGCAAAATGCAACACGTGCAAGGGTGAAGGAAGGAACTATGAAAGTGAAACCTTAGAGATCGACATACCAGCAGGAGTAGAGGATGGCATGCAATTGTCTATGAGGGGCAAGGGTAATGCCGGCAAAAATGGAGGACCAGCTGGAGACTTACTCATTAGCATAGAAGTAAAAGAAGATGAAAGCCTTGCAAGGGATGGCCAGAACATCATCTATGATCTCTTTTTGAATTTTGCTGATGCTGCCCTAGGGACTTCGGTTGAAGTTCCAACGCTAACTGGAAAAGTGAAGATTAAAATTCCTTCAGGAACGCAGGCAGGAAAAATTCTTAGACTTAGAGGCAAGGGACTACCTTCGGTACAGGACTATGGAACAGGAGACCAGCTTATTCACGTGAATATTTGGACTCCTAAAAACCTTACCAATGAAGAGAAGGAAATTATGGAAAAGCTAAGAGATATGCCAAATTTTAAGCCTTCTCCAGGAAAGTCAGAAAAGGGCTTTTTCGAGAAAATGAAAGACTATTTTAAGTGAGACTAGTCACCATTTTTTCGCTTGTATTTCTTTTGTTTGCTTGCAGTGAAGACTTGCACTACGAACAATCTGTAAGTATTGAGGAATCTGCATGGTCGTATGAGGACCTCATATCGTATTCTTTTGAAGTAGCCGATAGTGAAAAGACCTACGATATTCTGCTTGAAGTGAATCACTCCCCTGAATTTACCTATGAAAATTTCTATGTGAATATCCATACTACCTTTCCATCAGGGGAAAAGGTAAGTGACCAAGTTTCTATTCAACTTGCTGACGAATTAGATCAATGGCAGGGAAGATGTTCAGGGTCGAATTGCCGCACTGTCATATTGCTTCAGAACAAGGTAAAATTCAAAGAAGTGGGGAGGCATGAAATCCAAATCGAACAATACAATAGGCAGGATCCCCTCATAGGAATCCACAACCTTACCTTGAAGATTGCTAACGTCAAACTTTAAAGAAAAGCGCCTGACAGAATGATCCCCTCAGGTAAGAAGTGAGGCCTCAGACAAGTAGAACAATAATTCGCTATCTTGGGCATCAGCCAATATTATCATCTGATGCTAGTTACCTTGCTAACCAAAGTATTTCTTCCCCTCTCACTTGCCATAATTATGTTTGGCATGGGTATGACTCTAGTAGTTTCTGACTTTACAAGAATATTCAAATTTCCCAAGGCTGTCATCATAGGTCTCACTAATCAACTGATCTTCCTCCCTCTGATAGGCTTTTCCCTTGCCATTCTTTTCGGACTAAGCGAGGCCATAGCGCTCGGCTTTATCATCATTGCAGCTTGTCCAGGAGGACCAACCAGTAACTTAATCACCCAGCTTTGCAAGGGAAACATTGCGCTCTCGGTCACCTTGACAGCAATAGCCAGTTTTGCTAGTATTATTACTATCCCTGTCATTCTCACCTTCGCCTTAGAATATTTCAACATAGGTCAAGGAACGAAGATCGAACTTCCTGTGCTTAGCACCATCCTCCAGATCATGGTGATAACTGTTATTCCCGTGGCCATCGGAATGTTCGTTAATAAGAAGAAGCCAGAATTTGCAAAGAAGATGGAATCACCTATGCGTAAAGCATCAACCATCATCTTTATTGTAATATTCATCCTCGTGATCGGTGCCAACTATGATCTCATACTCGATGCACTAAAGAGTGCTGGCCTTGCCACCCTACTGCTTAATCTAGGTACCATGTCACTAGGATTTCTTACTTCCCGCCTTCTAAGATTGAATCTTAAGGACTCAATCTCCATTACTGTTGAGAGTGGGATCCAGAATGGAACACTTGGATTCGTTATTGCCACGACAATTCTCAACAATATGGAAATGAGTCTTCCTATAGGCATCTACTCCATATGGATGTTCATATCTGGTGGCCTGCTGATCTTCCTATTTAGTAGAAAAGGCACCACGGCCTAGTTTCTGCCTCCACCTCCACCAGCTCCTTGTTGTTGGCCATCTCCACCTTGAAGGAGGTCATTATTCTTGATTGAAGTCTTTCTTTGCTTGAATTTCAAGTTACCAAATCTATAGTCGAAACTAATTCCGACAGAACGAAACGGAATTCCAAAACTTGACTCTAGACTGAAACCATTTCCACTTTGACTAGAATTAAAGTACTTATAGTCGTTAAATGGCTCAATAATCCTAAGACCTAGACTTGCCTTAATTTTTGGGAATTCCTTCTTAACACCGAGTCCGTAGATCGAGAAGTTAGGTTGCTGTCCCTGGATAGTAAATCGCGGAGACCTTAGAAATCCAAAGAAGTCCATCTTCCAGTCTTTCGGCAAATTCACAGATCCTCCAAAATTTACATTGTACTCGAAACCCTGCGCGTTGGTCACAGCAACTTGATCTAACTTAGAGCTATAATTGAAAGTTCCCAGATTAAACCCACCTCTAATCGTAAATGCATTCACATTCTTGGTTGTGAATATGTTAACCCCGAAAGAATTGTTGATACCAACATTCTCAAAGGTGTTGAAACCGACACCGTTATCATCGATGTTCAGCAAGTTCTGGATGATATCTTGTGTATTTTTGTAGTATAAAGAAGAGAATATCCCAAAACCCTTGATAAAGGTATTGTAAGAGAAGTCGACCTGGTGAACGATTTCAGGTGTCAAGGACGGATTACCTACTTGAATATTCAAGCTATCGACACTGTTCTGAAATGGGTTGATAAAACTCAAGCTCGGTCTTTGAATTCTTTGATTATAGCTTATCTTGATCGTTTGGAAATTCTTCAAAGACCTTGAAATAATCAAATTAGGAAGAATATTCTGGTAGGAATTAGGTTCCAACTCTTCTCCATCATTAAAGGCACCACCAATCGAAGTGTGTTCATAACGAACCCCAGCTACTACCGAATACTTGCTTGCCACCAGGAAGTTCATTGAAACATAACCTGCAACAACATTTTGAGTATAATTGAATAGGTTCGACCTCGCCTGATCTAATTGATAAGCGCCATTTTGAAGAACACTATACTTGTAATCTGAGTCAATATTCCTTAGTACGGTCTTAGCTCCCACTTCAAGTTTCATGGCCTTCGGCAGGGGGTGAACATAGTCTGCTTGTATTGTCGTTTCTAAGTTGCTTCCGTCATTGAAAATTTGCTCATCTCTTGTTGGAATAAAGCTATTGGTAAATGTCTGTCTTATCTCATTATCTGCATCATTCTGATCTCCACTTAGCTGAAAGGCCAGTGTGAATTCTCGATCCTTTTCTTCAAAAGTCCTTTTATAGTCTGTAGACCAGTCATATCCCGACCTTCCATTCAAGCCTCCTTGTTCCCTAACAAATTCATATCCATTGTTGAAAATCGGATCGACCAATGATCCATTCAAGGTCCCATCAGAATTAAAGCTAAACCCTCTCGTAGAATAGGAGGTATTGATGCTATTATATGCATTGAAGTCGTAGAAAGCTCCGGCTGTTCCCCTGAAGCCAAGTCTGGAATTCCTAGTAGTCCCATTTTGGTCTAGCACCCTTCTAAGGCTATTGATCGTATCAACTCTAGAAAAGGTGTTAATTGCATCCACTGGATTAGAGTAAAAGACAGACCCACTGGCGTTGGCCCCAAATCTCCCCTTTGCAAAATTGAAATTACCTGTTCCATTATTCTGTCGATTCCCTACAGAAGCACTAATCGAACCGCTGTATCCATCTGCCGTTTTTCTCTTAGTCAATATATTGATGATTCCTCCAGCTCCCTCTGCATCATACTTGGCAGAAGGTGTAGTAATAACCTCCACCTTCTTAATTTCATTAGCGGGAATCATTTTTAAAGCATCTGCAACATTACTTGAAAACATACCAGAAGGTTTGCCATTGATCAAAATTCTCAGATTCTGAGAACCCCGCAAGGATACATTTCCATCAAAGTCAACAGATAGCAAGGGTACCTTTCTTAAGACTTCAGTAGCATCACCACCTGCAATAGAAGCATCTTGCTCTGCATTGTAGACAATCTTGTCAACTTTCACTTCGGTTAAAGACCTTTGGTCCGTAATTTCTACTTGGTCTAGGAGGTAGGTCGCTGGTGTGAGGAGTATTTTGCTCACATTCAAATCCGGTTTTCCCGGCGTGGTTTCCACCGTAATTACCTTTTCATTGTAACCTAAAAATGAGATATACATTTCGTACTCATCAGCTGGGACGTCCGTCATTCTAAACTTACCATCATCTTCTGAAAGCACCCCATTCGTCTCCTTAGAAGCACCCTTCTTCTTAAGCACTATCGTTGCATAGGAAATTGGCTGATTGGTAAGGGAGTCAATTAGTTGGCCGGCAATAAAGCCCTTTATAGAAGCCTTCTTTTTTCCAAAACCACCCATGGGGAATTGGGCAGAAAGGACACTTGTAATAGAAATAAGCAATAAAAGTAGTAGAACTCTTTTCATTATGTTTGATTTGTCTTAGTAAAACGTAAATAACCATCAATCGTTCGAATTCGCCTCAAATTTCGATCAGTCCTTTGAAAAAACTGATGTAATTGTTCTTTTCAAAAAATATTATATTCGTGAGCCTAAAAAATTTCATAACTTTTTTCTTGTACTTTGTTAACGTTCCCCTAATCATCTCTATTAATGGGCAAGGATAGGTATAAAAGCCTGGAAGAATTTAAAAATTCGTTACTTGAAATTGGCTTAAAGGCCTTAGACAACGTATATGTAGCATACAAAGACGAGTTTCTTCTTTTTTCCAAAAAGTTTACAATTTCAGAAGAGGATGCAGTTGATATCTATCAAGATACCATCATTGCCTTCTATGAAAATGTGAAAAACGGTAAGTTGACAGAACTTACCAGCTCGCTGAAAACTTACATATTTAGTATAGGTAAGTACGGCATTTACAACAAGCAAAAGAAAGGTAACAAGACCATTGTACTTGACAGAAAGCACCTTGAAAACCTAGATCTAGAGGCAATAGAGATAGATTTCAGCAGTGATGACAAGTCTTTACTTATTAGTAAGGCAATGGCTAAGTTAGGGGATCGTTGTAAGCAGATTTTGATGCTATTTTATTATCATGCTTATTCTATCGAAGCACTTAAGTATGAATTCGATTATAAGAATGAAAATGTAGTAAGGAG
The DNA here is from genome assembly GCA_964570435.1 of uncultured Saprospiraceae bacterium. GTDB lineage: Bacteria > Bacteroidota > Bacteroidia > Chitinophagales > Saprospiraceae > Portibacter. The sequence continues at coordinate 5,639 of CAZMYK010000032.1, forward strand.
TCACAAATCACGATGTCTTAAAAACCTTAAAGAAATAATTAAGGGTTTATGAAACATGAGGACAAATTTCCTTTGATTGACGCATTTTTAATGCATCGAATCTCCGACGAGGAAGGTCAAGAACTAAAACAGCTTAGGAAGAATACTGAATTCGAAGAAGAATTTCTCTTTAGAAAGAACCTCTACGAGGCTTCCAAGCTTGGTGGGCGAAGAGCACTAAAGAATCGCTTCGGACAGCTCGACTCAAGAGCTAAGGTGAAGCCACTGAAAAAGTGGTGGATTGCAGCATCAGTTGCTGCAGTAGGTTTGCTAATTTTAGCTAGCACATTTCTACTGAAACCCTCCTCTTCTGAGGCACTCTATAGTGAGCACTATTCTAAGTTGATTAATAAGGTGGTACCGATAACGAGGGGAGAGGACAATCCGGACAACTTGAAAATTGGCTTCATCAACTACCAAAGAGGAGACTATGAGCAGGCTAAAAGCATCTTCAACGAAGAGCTAGAGGACAATGGTCAGATCGCTATCTACCTCGGAATTATCGCCATGGAAGAAAAAGACTTTGAACAGGCGGTATCCATCCTAGATCCCATTGCCCAAGATCCCTCCCTTCATTTTTCGGAGGATGCAAAGTGGTACTTGGCCCTTTCATATCTGGCCCAGGACAATAGGGATAGGACAAGAAAGATCCTCCAAGAAATTACAAAAAGTAAAAGTAGATCCGTCTTGAGGGCTAGCGAACTACTCAAGCAGATCAAGGATTGAAACTGTTAACAAACAATTAAAAGACTTCAGACCAAGGCAGGGTACGGTTTTAATATTTATTTTTGCACAAATAATGAATATGAAACTACTAGTGACTCTGATTTTAGCGAGCCTTCTAGGAATTGCTTCTATGCAAGCTCAAGAGCTAGATCCAGTACAATGGTCCTTTGAAGTTGAAAAAACCTCCTCTTCTGAGTACATTCTTATATACAAGGCCGAGATCACTGATGGATGGAACATCTACTCACAGCATCTTGATGACGGTGGACCAGTAGCAACCGCTTTTACCATTGAAGATAAGCAAGGAGTCGAGGTACTAGGTGAGATCATCGAGCCTTCCAAGGCAAAGAAGTCATATGACGAGCTCTTCGAGATGGATGTGGTCAAGTTTGGTGGTAATGCAGAATTTCGCCAAAAGATCAGCACTTCGAAAAGTAGTTTCAAAGTGAAAGGATTCGTTACATTTATGTGTTGTGACGATACTAAATGTCTACCTCCCACTGATGTAGACTTTGAATTCATCGTTGAATAATATTAGAAGACATGTTTAGACTAATCCTTTTAGCAGTTTCCTCCCTCTTCGCAAGCCAGGCTTGCTCCCAAGTAATAGAACCTGTAAAATGGTCATTTGATCATCAAAAGGTTTCTGAGACTGAATATGAATTGATATACACCGCAAAAATTATTGATGGTTGGACGGTCTACTCTCAAGAAGCCCTAGAAGACGGGCCTGTACCTACCGAAATAACCTATGAATCCGATGGCATAAGCCATGCAGGAATAGGAGAAGAAATAGGTCATAGGAAGGAAGGAATAGATCCCATTTTTGAGGTCAAAGTGGTCAAGTTTTTAGCAGATGAAGACTTCGTCATTAAGCACCTAGTGACAGTGGAAAAGGGGACCAAAATCGCAAGTGGCTACCTAACCTTCATGGCCTGCGATGATAGCAAATGTCTACCTCCCACAGATATAGATTTTTTGTTTCAATTAGATGGAGGAGTAGCTACAGGAAGTACGCATAATTCGAATGAGGCTTTAGCAGAGTCCAATCAAATAGGAACGATTTCAGGACTTGATAACAATGTACCTGCTACAAGCGATAATGTGGTTTCCCCGGTTAAATGGGATTACCAGATTGAAAAAGCAAGTGAAGGGGAGTACATTCTAAAATACATAGCTAGTGCCGAAGAAGGATGGACGGTCTACTCACAGTTTACCAATGATGATGGGCCAGTCCCAACATCTATCTTATATGAAGAAGGAAGTCATTTCGAGGTAGTGGATCGGTCTAAGGAGACAGGACACAAGAAAGAAGGAATGGATTCCTACTTCGATGTAGAAGTCATTAAGTTTCTTTCTGATGAAAATTATACCATCGAGCATAGGCTGAAAGTCTCTGACCCAAGTCAAGAGGTCAAGGGAAGCCTTGAGTTTATGGCGTGCGATGATAGCAGCTGTCTACCTCCTGATTTTATTGATTTTTCATTTAGTCCTGCCCTTCTTAAAGGTGGGCCAGTCATAATCAGCAATGAAGAGGTGGCCAAAATCACCGCTGAGGGAAACACTATTGACAATACCATTCCTTCGATCGTAGCTTCACTTGAAAACCCTACAGCCGAATGCGGGGGAATTCAGAAATTGAGCACCAACTTGTGGTTGACCTTCTTCTTTGGATTCATAGGAGGTCTCCTAGCCCTACTTACACCTTGTGTGTTTCCAATGATTCCATTGACTGTGAGCTTCTTCACGAAGGATACCAAGAGAAAAGGATGGGTCAATGGGATGATCTATGGTGCCTCAATCATCGTAATATATGTTGCCCTGGGTATCTTAATTACGGCAGTTTTCGGGGCAGATTCACTGAATCGCTTATCCACCAACTGGATTGCAAACTTAATCTTCTTTGCCATTTTCATATTTTTTGCCTTCTCGTTTTTTGGATTCTATGAAATTACTTTGCCTTCTTCTTGGTCCAATAAGAGTGACCGCATGGCAGATAAGGGAGGCTTTATAGGGATATTTTTTATGGCCTTCACATTAGCCATTGTTTCATTTTCCTGCACTGGTCCAATCATCGGTTCTGCCATTGTTGAATCCGCTAGTTCGAAAATTGGACCTGCAGTGGTTATGACGGGGTTCGCACTTGCACTTGCGATCCCATTTGGTTTATTTGCAGCCTTCCCTTCTTGGTTGAACTCTCTTCCGAGGTCAGGGTCTTGGATGACTTCGGTAAAGGTAGTCTTGGGATTTCTGGAACTCGCTCTTGCATTTAAGTTTCTTTCAGTGGCAGACCTTACTGAACATTGGGGTTTCTTGAAGTATGAATTATTTATGGGAATATGGATTATCATTGCCATACTAACCATTCTTTACTTATTGGGATATATCAAATTTCCACATGATTCACCTTTGAAAAAGATCAACCCAGTCAGGTGGGGATTTGTAGCCCTTTTCGCAGCAGCGGCCATCTACCTAACAAGTGGTTTCAGGGTAAATCAAGATACGATGGCTTATGACTCCAAGGAGCTTTTAAGTGGTATAGCACCGCCGGCACAGTACAATTTCTTTCTAGAAAAACCAGACCTAGATCCAGTCTTAAAATCAAGATTTTCGTCCTATAAGAAGTGTGCTAACAATCTTGATTGCTTTACAGATTACTATGAGGGTGTTGCCTATGCAAAAGAGGTTAATAAGCCCGTATTTTTAGACTTCACTGGACATGCATGTGTCAATTGTAGGAAGATGGAGGAACACGTTTGGATCAAGTCTGAAATTCACTCTAAACTAAGAGACGATTTGATCTTAGTATCCTTGTACGTGGATGACTCTGAGGAACTTGAAGAAAATATTTACTCCTTGACTCAGGATAAAATGCTTCGAGATGTGGGAAACATGTGGGCGGATTTTCAGATCGCAAACTTTAGACAGAATACACAACCTCTTTATGCCATGATGACGCCTGGAGAAGAATTGATCGGCTTACCTCGAGGCTATGATCCACCTAATTACAAAGACTATCTAGAATTTCTAGAATGCGGTCTTAGCAATTTTGAAAGTAAGAAGATTTTGATCGGATCTCTTGAGGAATGATTACCAAGTCATGTAAAGTGGCCCACTAGAATGGCTACAATGATTCCGATGTGAAGCACCTCTGCAAGCAAGCTACTTTTCATTTTTTCAAAACTTAGTCCAATAAAAATTGCAAAAGGGATCGCAAGGATTACAAGGTGTGTGGCACTAAGTCCGTCAGAAAAGAACATACTAAGCAGGCAAAATAACATAAGCCAGTAGACAATGTCAACCTTTTTTTGCACCTGGATTGCATTCTTCATGGTGTAGTTGTTGTATCTAAGGATGCAATAAAGGACCACTATTCCTATGGCCACTAGGTAGCTTATGGACATTAGGTCCATGATCAGAAATACGCCTAGTATTCCATTACCAAACTGGAAATATTCCCAGATGATAGAAAGATCACCATTCCAGTAGTAATAAGTTCCACAAAGGAAGAGGGGTATTACCAAGCCAGAAATCAATATTAAGATTTCACTCACCTTGAAAGATCTCAAAATCAAAATTGCAATAACTGCCATTACCCACAGGATCGAATTCGCAGGATAAAGTAAGGTGGCGAAGGAAAAATAAAGTCCTGTATTGAATATCCGAATTGCTGCGTCAGTGGTCTTATAGATCCGATTAATACTCAATAGACCAAGGAGGATGAAAAAACACGATAGCATAGCTGGGGAGCATATCATACCTCCAGGCATTCCAGCGGTTATCAGGACAAAGAAGAGACCTGGTATTAAGCTTTGATACTTCGACAATCGATTTTGAATAATATGCCTGTTGATAAAATTTGCGACGAGAAAAACCACAACACATGCTAGCACACTTTGTAGAACTGGTGAACTCAGCCAAGTCGTGAACAGTGCCTTAGAAAATGGAGAATCGAAGTCCTGCAATGCATAGGAAGATGGATAAATAAGGGACTGAACCCTAATCAGAAATGTATAAGGAATTAGCAACAAGGTTGCGAAAAACTGGTTCGTCCTAAATATTTCTATCACTTGACCAAAAGTACTTTCACATACTTAAGGAAATAATAATGCCAATATTATTCAAGACGGGAAACTTCCATATATTTGGTACTCACAAAAGACGTTCGATGTCACTTTCCTTGAAGGAAATCAAAAAGCCGGTAGAGGCTGACTTGGAGGAGTTCCAGAAACACTTTAGGCAGTCTATGAAGAGCAACGTCAGACTCCTAGATACTGTTACCTACTACATTGTTCAAGGAAAAGGAAAGCAAATCAGACCCCTCTTTGTGTTTCTTTGCGCAAAGCTCTTTGGTGAAATCAACCCAAGCAGCCACGATGCAGCCAGCTTTATCGAAATACTGCATACTGCAACACTAGTGCACGACGACGTGGTAGATGATTCTGACAAGAGGAGGGGCCTCTTTTCTATTAATGCCTTATGGAAGAACAAGGTAGCTGTTCTTGTCGGTGATTTTCTATACGCCAAGGGGTTCCTCCTTGCCCTAGAAAATGAGCAATTCCAACTGATTAGAATTGTATCCACCGCTATTAAGGAAATCATAGAAGGAGAAGTGCTACAGTTGGATAAGGCAAGAAGACTAGACATCGATGAGGAAGTATACTTCGAAATTATTCGGCAGAAAACGGCCTCACTAATAGCCGCAGCATGCGCAGCGGGTACAGCAACCACTAGTGACGATCCAGAGATGGTTGAAAAAATGAGACTCTTCGGCGAAAACATTGGAATCGCCTTCCAAATCAAGGACGACCTCTTCGACTATGGTGAGGACGATATTGGTAAACCCACCGGTATTGATATCAAAGAGAAAAAGATGACACTTCCCCTAATCCACGTACTTAAGAAGTCAGATAGGGCTACAAAGAGATGGATTATCAACATAGTAAAACGGCACAACAATAACAAGAAAAAGGTGCGTGAGCTGGTCCAATATGTCAAGGAAAACGGAGGTCTTAGCTACGCACAAGCAGCCCTAAACGAGTACCGTCAAAAAGCCATAGAAATACTTAGAACAGTACATCCATCACCTGCAAGAGATTCCATCGAAAGTCTTGTAGCCTTTGTGATTAGCCGAAACAAGTAGGATGAAGTGGCTCTATACCTTCTTACTTCTTAGCCTACTTATCTCACTCAAAAGCCAAGATAGTCTTCAGCTACTTTACAAGCAAGCAGCAACTGAATGGATGGAAGCCCTGCCCATTGGAAATGGGTCTCTCGGTGCAATGATTTACGGGGGTGTTGAGGAGGAACTACTAAAGTTGAATCACGACGAATTCTGGTCTGGTGAGCCAAAGGACATTAGCAATCCCAAGGCGCAAGTGTATCGAGATTCTGTTGCAGCTCTTGTACGTCAGAAGAAATACACGGAAGCTGACCAGCTGATTAGAAAAATGCAAGGCCCATTTTCTCAAGCCTATATGCCGCTTGCCGACCTTCACATTAAGTTCCAACACCAAAGTCCTAGTAATTACTCGAGAAAGCTAGACATTTCGGAAGCAATCTCAGAACTGTCCTATTCCAATGATGGCGTTACCTATACGAGGCGTTACTTCGCAAGTCATCCTGACAGTTTGATTGTCGCTCAGTTTTTCTGTAGTGCTCCTGCCCTACTTTCTTTTGATGTGACCCTCTCGAGTAGGGTTAAACATCGCTTCATAGAGGATGCAAATAAGCTGGTCCTCCAAGTAAAGGCTCCCAAACACGCTGAACCCAACTATAGGTCTCAATTTTCAGATGAAGAAGCCATTCAATACGATGACTGGGGCGGAAAAGGAATTAACGCCTTCGTATATGTCATCGTTGAACAGAGCGGTGGAAGTATAAGTATCAAAAATGACACCTTATCAGTTGCGAATGCTGACAAGGCAATCCTTAAGGTTATTGCAGCCACAAGTTTCAACGGACCCTTTAAGTCACCTTCAGCTGAGGGAAAGGATCCGAAAGCAATTTGCGACAAAATTGCTGCTAAAGTTGCTGGTAAAAATACCCTCATCCTAGAAGCCACTCATCGAAGGGACTATCAATCTCTATTCAATAGGCTTAGTTTAGTGATTGGTAGCAGCACTAAAGACCCTCGCAATACTGATGATCGTCTTAGAGACTTCAAGACAACGGAAGATCCTTCACTAGTCGCCTTGCTATTTCAGTACGGACGCTACCTGCTCATCTGCTCTTCTCGGCCAGGTTCGCAAGCTGCTAACTTGCAAGGAATTTGGTCAAAGTCTACTAGACCCCCTTGGAGTTCAAACTATACTCAGAACATCAATGCTGAAATGAACTACTGGCCAGCTGAAGTATGTAATCTGGGAGAATTAACTGAGCCACTGATTCGGCATATAGGGAACAACTCTAAAACTGGAAAACGTGTGGCAAGAGCAAATTATGGGCTCCAAGGATGGGTATCTCACCACAATGGAGACATTTGGGCTCATAGCGCGCCAGTTGGAGATTATGGTGAAGGTAATCCAGTCTGGGCCAATTGGGCGCTTGGTGGAGCATGGATGTGTCAGCACATATGGGAGCACTATTTGTATACAGGTGATCTAGACTTTCTTGAAGAAAACTATCACATATTGAAGGGCGCAACGCTTTTCGTTATGGGACTCTTAGATGAAAATGATGAGCGCTACTTAGAGACCATGTTTGGTACATCTCCGGAAAATCAATTCTATGATCCAGAAACAGGTCAAGCAGTGTCCGTTACACGTGGGCCGGCAATGGACCTAGCAATTACGAATGAGTTACTCAACAATACACTTAAAGCGGCCGCCTTATTAGAGATAGAAGAGCAATTTCAGAAGCTATTAATTTACAAAATCGAAAAACTGCAACCCTTCAGAATTTCTAAGAGTGGCATTTTGATGGAATGGAATGAGGACTTTACTGAGGTTGATTCTCTTCATAGGCACCTAAGCCATCTCTATGGTTTGCACCCCGGGAATCAGGTCAATGCTTGGGATACACCTAATACCTTTGTTGCCTCTAGGAATTCCCTTCTGAAACGAGGTGATCAAGCCACTGGTTGGTCGATGGGTTGGAAGACGAATCTCTGGGCCAGAATGCTTGATGGTGAGCATGCCTATGCAATAATTAAGAATCTATTTAATCCTGTTTCTGGTAATGGAATCAAGATGGGAGGTGGTGGACTATATAACAACTTACTAGATGCCCACCCACCCTTCCAAATAGATGGCAATTTTGGCGTGACTGCAGGAATAGCTGAAATGTTTGTCCAAAGTCATACAGGTGCAATTCATATCCTTCCAGCCCTACCTGACTTGTGGAAAGATGGTCAAGTTAAAGGGCTGAGAACAAGAGGTGGTGGTAGTATAGACATCAAATGGAAGGATGGTCAACCTAGTGAGGTGAATTTTTCAAGTGACCTCGGAGGTACCTTTAGGCTTAGGTCAGAATGGCCCTTAGAGCTTTCTAATAATTCCAATGCCAATTCAAATCCTTTATTAGATACAACTCCAATTCCAGAACCAATCATTTACGGAAATCCCGACCTATCATTAGAACTCAAGAAGTACTATGACTACGATTTCAAATTAGAGGCAGGTGAATCGATTACCATTAAGCCACTATAGTTCGACCCTCTGGATCTGAGCACCAAGTGCATTAAGCCTAGCATCTATATTCTGATACCCTCTATCGATCTGCTGAATATTATGGATCGTGGAAGGATTGCCAGCCGACAAGGCGGCAATAAGCAAAGAAACTCCTGCGCGAATATCTGGAGAGCTCATGGAAATTCCTTTTAATTGGGTTTTTCTTTCCAAACCTATTACCGTAGCTCTGTGGGGATCGCAAAGTATAATTTTAGCTCCCATATCTATCAGTTTGTCCACAAAGAACAGCCTAGATTCAAACATCTTCTGGTGTATTAGCACACTTCCCCTTGCCTGCGTTGCAACTACAAGAATAATTGATAGCAAGTCTGGTGTAAATCCAGGCCATGGTGAATCGTATATCGTTAATATTGAGCCATCAATGAAACTACTAATCTCATAAATATCTTGCGCGGCTACATGGATGTCATCTCCCTTAATCTCCAGGTCGATCCCCAACTTTTGGAATACAGTAGGAATTACCCCAAGTTCCTTCACAGCAGTATTTTTGATCAACAACTCAGATTGGGTCATTGCTGCCATACCGATAAAACTACCAATTTCAATCATGTCTGGCAGAATCCTATGCTTGGTTCCACCTAGCTTTTCCACTCCAGTAATTCTTAACAAATTAGATCCTATTCCCTGGATATTAGCACCCATTCCAACCAACATCTTAGAAAGTTGTTGGACGTAGGGTTCACATGCAGCATTGTATATCGTGGTGTCCCCTTCTGCTAAGACAGCTCCCATCAGAACGTTAGCTGTTCCAGTCACAGAAATCTCATCCATCAGCATGTAGCATCCCTTCAATCGATCAGCTTGCACAAAGTAGTCATCAGACTCTTCGTCGAACTTGAATTCTCCTCCTAGCTTTTGAAATCCTATAAAGTGAGTATCTAGCCTCCTACGACCAATCTTATCTCCTCCAGGCTTAGGAAGGTAGGCCTTGCCAAATCTTGAAAGCAAGGGCCCAATGAGCATCACAGACCCTCTAATCTTCTTTGCATCTCGTTGATATTCTTCAGAAGACAGGTAGTCTAAGTCGACGTCGTCTGCCTGAAAAGTGTAGTGCCCTTGGGCTAGTCTCTTCACCTTAACACCAAGTCCTTTGACAAGACTAATGAGTTTCTTGACGTCCAGAATTTCTGGTACGTTCTCGATTTCAACTACTTGATCAGTAAGCAAAACTGCGCATAAAACTTGGAGTGCTTCATTCTTTGCTCCTTGTGGTTCAATTGCGCCATGTAATGTTGTATTTCCTTCTACGATAAAAGCCTCATTCGACATAGTTCTTTTTTTTGTTTTGAGTAACAAAGACTACCAGAAATTCGAATGCTCTTATTATAAAAACTCCGAAGTGATGAGAGATATTATCCTATCTCCAGAATCCTTCAAAATTGGACATAAAAAAAGGCGTAATCTAGTGTTACGCCTTCAAATATATTAAAATATTTTATAATGTATTATCTTCTCTTTTTTCTGTTGTTAGAGTACCTATTATTGTTGTTCTTTCTGTAGTTCTTTCTGTTGTTGGAATTACGTCTAGCATTGTTATTATTGTTATCTCTATCATCCTTACCAATGTTAAGATTGTAGTTCTCCCCAAGCTTTAATTTTCCTTGAGATAACTTTGCTAGGTC
>CAZMYK010000033.1:0-15692 GCA_964570435.1 uncultured Saprospiraceae bacterium
AATCGCAACCGTCTTGCACTTTCAAGAAAGTTCGGGTCCTGTCACCCATAGAATAAGAAGATATGAAGCCATTGACCTCACTGATTTCTCCAGCAATGACCATGCCTCTACCATCGGATGCCATTAATTCGCCAATGTAGGTAAGGATGTTGAATTTTTCTGCGGCACCTAAGACCAAGTCCACACCCTCTATTTCAGCAATTTCTTTCGGCTTCAATTGGGCATAGCATCCGACAACAACGACCTTGGCATCAGGATTGCGCTTCAAGGCCTGACGAACAGCATACCTACACTTCTTATCTGCGAAGTCCGTCACCGAGCAGGTATTCAAAACAAAGATGTCCGCAGCTTCTTGGTAAGGAACTGTATTGTAACCTTCTTTTTCAAACATCTGGCGTATTCCAGAGGTCTCTGAAAAATTGAGCTTACAACCCAAAGTATGAAATGCGACGCTTGTCGGAGTGGCCATTCTAAGAAATTATTATTAAGATGCAAAGGTAAGGTAATCTTAACTTATTTTATTACTTTCCACTACTAACTTAATCTCAAGAAAGATGAAAGACCGCTTAATGTCCCTTGATGTATTTCGAGGGATGACGATATGTTTCATGATCATTGTCAATACCCCAGGAACCTGGAAGTATGTATATTCTCCACTACGACATGCTTCTTGGGAGGGCTGTTCACCAACGGACTTGGTTTTTCCATTCTTTGTCTTCATTGTGGGTTTATCGATGGTCTTTTCCTTCTCCAAGATTGCGGAACGAAAGAAGTCCGACATAGCCCTTAAGATTCTCAGGCGGACTGTCTTGATATTTTTAGTTGGTCTATTTCTCAATTGGTTTCCCTTCTTTCATAAGAACATAGCAGACTTAAGAATCATGGGAGTTCTTCAAAAAATTGCCTTGTCTTATGGCGGAGCAGCTTTCCTGATCCTCCTCATTCCAAAGAAAGGACTCCCCTACATTACTGCAGCAATATTGATTGGCTATTGCGCCATTCTTTCAGTTAATGGGGGAGATATGCCATTTAGTTTGGAATCTAATGTAGTAAGGGCCATAGACCTGAAATTGCTAGGGGCAGATCATCTCTATGGTGGCTTCGGTATACCCTTTGATCCGGAAGGTCTACTAAGTTGCCTACCTAGTGTGGCTACGGTACTACTTGGTTATATGTTTGGAAGAAGAATTCTTGAGGTCGAATCGAAAGACAGATTGGTACAAGAATATGTCATTGGAGGAGTCATTTTAACAGGATTAGGAATCTTGTGGGGAACAGACTTTCCAATCATTAAGGCGCTCTGGACGAGTAGCTATGTGCTCTACACTGCGGGTCTTGCCCTCCTCGTTTTTGCCCTATTGATATTTCTGATTGATATCGTCAATTGGAAGAAATGGACCCTTCCTTTTAGAGTTTTTGGTATGAATCCCCTGTTTTCCTATGCCCTATCGGGTCTATTTGTCAAAATGTTTTTTAATGTTTTTAAGTTCAATGGGACCAATCCGACGGCATGGGCTTACGAGAATGTATTCCAACCCGTCTTTGGAAACCATGGAGGCTCGCTTGCATATGCCTTGGCCTACATGATGTTTATTTGGTTCTTCGCTTGGTTATTGTTTAGGAAGAAAATAGTAATCAAACTGTGAGTAAATGTGTTCCATCTTAAGTCATTGACCTAAAAAAGAGAAAGAAATGGACAGTAAGAAAGTTCTGATAGTAGAAGATGAGGCCTTGATAGCAATGGACCTAGAAATGATCGTTGAGTCTATGGGCTATAACATCGTCGGGAGTTCAGATAATGCTATTGCAGCCTTAGACTTAATAGCCAACCGTGATCCAGATATTATTTTATTAGATATCAATATTAAAGGTGATAAAGATGGCATCGAGTTGGCTGAGATTATAAGAGACAAGGTCAAGAAGCCATTTATCTTTATAACATCGTACGCGGACAAGGCCACCCTAGATCGTGCAAAGCACACCTTGCCCTACGGTTACATCCTAAAACCTTTCAGCGAGAAAGAGTTGAAAGCGTCCATTGAGATTGCATTATTTCGATATGAGAATGATAGCAGTGGCGATCTGCCTCCCATCGAAAGCATCAATCAAAAGATCTCATCTGACATCACGGACAAGGAATATGAAGTGATAGAAGATATTTTTAATGGTTTGGCAAATCAACAAATTGCAGCAAAGCAATTCATATCAGTAAATACAGTGAAGACCCATGTGAAAAACTTGTATTCAAAGACAGACGTTCACAATCGTGCCGAGCTGGTCCGTTGGCTAAGTTCCATTTAAGCAAAATCGGGATCCACCTTTTGATGAATCCCGATCCGGTCTCGTAAATGGAGTGGTGGATTTACCTTGCTACAATTAGTTTGCTAGCCCCAATTTCTCCCCTAGTATCACTCAATATTACAGAGTAAATTCCTGTCGTTAAGTCGCTGATGTCAAGTGGCGTTTTCTGAAAACCCTTGTCAATCGTAAGTGTTGAAACCTTCAAAAGATGGCCTCCTACATCGAAAATCTGAATTTTTGCATCAGTTCTGTCGTTAGCATTGCTTGCTAAGTAGGCTTCCTCTGTTGCTGGATTCGGATAGATATGGACACTCTTAAGAACCTCATTTCTGAAAGTCACACTTTCAACTTGACTATAGGTGTACTCGCCATTAAGGTCGATCGACTTGAGTCTATAATAGTTGATACCATCTAGTGGTTGCTGGTCGAAGACCTCATATACCGCTTTTTCATCCTTACTACCTTCACTCTCCACTCTTGCTAAGGCTTCAAATCTAATCCCGTTGCTAGAGCGTTGGAGGATATAGTGGCTATGCTCTTGCTCACTAAGGGTCACCCATTCTATCTGGGCTACCTTCTTAGCTACCTTCTTAGCCTTGAATGAGAATAGTTCGATTGGAACCACGGCACCGCCATAACAAGATGGAGGAACTATGAATTCTGGAGCGATAATCGGTAGCTTTTCATACATCCCACCTAAGGCAGAATTCAGCACGGATTCACCTTCTCCCAGCCAATCTTGGTATAGGGAGGCGAAAACCTGCCTGTAATCGTGCTGAAGTTGGCTGTTGTTTGGTGCACCTTGATTGTCTTGGTTGTCGAGATCTATGTTGACTCCTGTAACTCCTGATTGTATCGGATTTCCGAACAGGATCATAGGAGCAAGGGTTCCATGATCGGTACCCCTGCCCGCGTTTTCTATGACTTTCCTTCCAAATTCAGACATGGTAGTTGTAACTACTCTGTCTGCGATACCAAGATCATTCAAATCCTTTTGGAATGCATCTATTCCGGTAAATACTCTGTCAAGCAAGTTACTGTGATTACCTGCAACCGTATTACCGCTCATTATCTGATCATCATGAGTGTCCCAGCCATATTGGTGGAGGAGGAAAACCTTTGTCCTGCTGCCGCCCTTAATCAATCGAGCAACAGTCTTTAGTTGGTTAGCAAAGTAGTTGTCGGGGTAAGATCTTGCATTAGATCCCGCCGAAAATACTGCGCTTATTCTTTGTGCATAGAGACTAGTGTTTCTTTCTACATTCATGATGTAGTTTATTTCCCTACCATAGTCTGTATTTCCTGTAGAGGCATGTGGAGAAGTTCCAATATCCTGCACAATGCTGTACAATCCTTGAGGGTCTTGGTCCGTCAAGTTGGCCGCTGCTACTTGGTTGTCAGTAGTAAGGTAGCCCAGAGAAACTGTAGAGTTTCCTAGTTGTAATCCAAGAGGATCCGAAAATCCTCCAGTGGGATTGCCAACTATTCCTGGGAATGCAGCATCAAGGAATCTTCCAATATGTCCGGACTTAATCCCGGCATTCTGCCCAACACCATCGCCCCCTGATAGCCATAGATCAGTAGACTTAAAGTGTGATTTATTGGCATTGGGGTATCCAACACCTTTTACAATGTGCGCGTTGCCTGCGTCGTATTGTGTCTTCAAACCTGCAAGACTAGGGTGTAAACCCGTCTTCTGATTATCAGGTAGTCCGTTATCTAGTGTGATAAGCGAATTTTGTGCAAGCTTAATTGTCGGTCGATAATTGGCATATTTACCATATTGGTCCATAGGAACCAGGGTATTAAAACCATCATTTCCTCCTGAAAGGAAAACCACTACAAGTGCACGATCACTTGTATCACAATTAAAAGCCGACATCATACTGGATGTCACAAAGGGAGACATGGATACCTTGTTAACAACGAAGGGTGCCGCTGTAGCAAGAGAACTGTTTCTTATAAATTTACGTCGATTCATTTTCTTTTTTTTTACATTAACTGAAATTCCTGAGAACTTACCAAGGCTGTGAACAGCCTCTCTAGAGGTGAAATAATGAGGCTTCTGTCATTCTGCCCTGTATTCATGAAGGTAGTATAGTCAATATACCAGTCCATTTCAGGAAGATCCTGTAAGAAAACATCGTTGAGGAAGTAATTGAAACGAGCACTGTTCGGAGCCTTAGGGAACATGTAATTAGTCAGGTCACTCACCAGTGCCGAAGCTGACGAAGGATCACTGATAGCTTGTGAATTCTGTATGAAGTCAATCATATCAAATGAAGTCCCTGTCTGTCTGCCCCATGACAGGACATTTTTCCCTGTTAAGATGATCTCAGTCAACTTGTACCTTGCTACAATGGTATTACTTGTCATCCTAAGTCTGTAGAAAAGAGGTTCTTGATATAGGTCAGGGTATCCTGCTACCGAAGGAGGTTCGTAGAGATTGAAATTTGCTTTCTCAAAGAGATTATCCTGGACAGTATGATGATAGAACCAACGATGGTGGTCATTGTATGAATTGTAGCGGTCAGGAATGCCCACTTCGAAGAAGTTTAAGGTATGAGCGAGAAGATCCATAGGACCCTTCATCATAGCACCAATAATCTCATCTCCAGAGTTAGAATCATCCTCGTCGTAGAAGTGCTTGCTCTTAAGTAGGCGACTAAGGGTGTTGGCCACATTATAGTTATCTGCGAATAGAGTGTCTGCCAAAGGATTAATGATGTCGTTTTCTATTTCAGAGGTAATTTTGGAACCTACAAAGAAGAGGTAGATCTTTCTACAGAGGTACCTAGCGGTAGCTATCTGTCCAAATACCATTTCCACAAAGTCATCAATTTCTTGCCATTGGTTTTCCTCTTCTGTTTGACCCGTGATCACCGTATTTCCAAATGCAGCTGAGAATTGCTTGTCATCTTCATCGTGAGCCCAACCAGCTGGATAGGCTGTAGGTATGCCAACCTGATTGTCCATCAAGTGACGCGACTCCTCCCAAGTTCTCCACCCAGTGAAGACCCTAGCAGCTGCCTGTACATCTTCCTCAGTATAGTAGGTGTAGTTCCCTTCCCCGATCAGTGGTCCCTTACCGATAGAAAAGAGCTCAAGGAATTCTCTTCCGAAATTTTCATTGGGACTGTTTTTGTGGTTTTCATTGCCATCAAGGTAGTGCATCATCACGATGTTCACGGTCATCTTCTTAGCCAGTTCTTTCCAATTTCCCTTAGCGTAGTAACGGTTAAGTTTCATGTAATCATGATAGTGGTAGGGATCCATATCTTGGTTGGATGCTACAAAATTAGAATGCAGAAGAAATTCCAACTTATGGCCAATGGATTCGTCTCTGATGGCTTCATCCATCCACCATGATTTTAGATAGTGCCTAAGTATCCAATCACCCGGATCAGGATTGAAGTTCTTGGTTTCTATCCAAGACTTGTTAGCGTTTTGATAGTCGACAGGACCTTCGATTGACAAAGGAGCGATGTTCATAATCTCATTCACGGCTTGACTAGCGTTCCTGGATTTGTAGTAGTCGATATTGCTTGCAGTCGGTCGGAAAGTTGTTCTTCGCAGAAGATGGGCCGCCTTGGTAGCTCCAAGGGTACCACCGTAAGGGTCTAGTGATGCCATAGATTTATTGTTTATTTTCTTAAATATTCAAATAATGGCACTTACTTCTGGCTGAAATTTGGGCCCTGAAACTATGAGTTGGAAAAAAACAGGACTTGCTAACAAATATAGTAATCTGCCGGTCTTAGCAAATCGCGACAAAGACACTTCGGCCTTTGGGTCGCCTGCTTTGCAGAAAGAATGTCTCCTTGCTTACACCTACAGATAAGTGCCTGGACCAAAAGACCATTTTCCGACATTTCATAAGAAAGAGTATGGAAAGATAGGTGTGGACGTATGGCATGGTTTCTTTCTTTCGAATGGTCGCGGTAGAATCATGTTGCTCATTGTCCGTGAGGATTGACTTTTCGTAGGAGTGGCATAGATCGAAATGTAGGTCACTTGTAGGAAGTGATTTCATGTTGAAGAAAAGAACAAATAGTATTCTTGAAATAAGAGAATAACAACTAATGCAATTGTAAATCTAAGTTTCTTACTTTAGATTAAACCTAGAGAAGGAAGTCGAAGTAATTCGGCTTCCTTCGTAGTTATGCTAGATACTAAACCTAGTCATGAAGTCATCAACATTAACCCTAAAGATGCCGTATTCAATGGCGTAAATAATAAGACCTACGATATTCTTTGATCGTGTTTTTTCTAATAGTCTATTTCTGTGGCCTTCTACTGTGCGGGAACTAATGTGTAGCTCATTTCCGATTTCCTTGGCGGTTTTCTGTTCGCAAATTTTTCTAAGTATCTCTTTTTCTCGATCGCTTAAAATATCTCCAGGAAGTGCTTGTTGTGCTCCGTTTAGCATCTTTTCGCGAAGGAGCTTGATGATGTAAGGTGAATAATGAAAACCGTTGTCGATAATGCTAGTGATTCCCTTGAAAAGTTCTTGCGGCTTCTCATTTTTTGCAAAAAATGAAGCAGCACCTAGTTCTATCAATTTGACGATGATCGCAGGATCGTAGTGTGAACTCAAGATCGCTACCTTCACCTCACTATTACCTTCGATCAAACGCTTTAGCGTCTCTATTCCATCCATTATCGGCATGGATAGGTCCAAGAGAATAAGATCAAAATTGACATCCGCTCCCAACAAATCTAGCAGTTCTTGGCCGTTGGAGGCTTGGGCTACAATTTCGAAATTCCCAAATTCACCAAGAATTCTTAAAAGGCCTTCACGAAAAAGTACTTCGTCATCAACTAGTATTAGTTTGTGTTTCATTAGGTACACTTATCTTAAAACATACACCTTGGTCACTTTCAACTTGCTCCAAGGAGGCGTCAAGGATCTGAATTCTTGACTCTATATTCATCAATCCTACTCCCTTTTTCTCAGAACTGGCATCCATACCTATTCCGTTGTCCTTGTAAACTAAAACAAGAGCGTCTTGATTGTTCTGGCAGTCTAATTCAATTAGACTTGCCTCAGCATGTTTAAGGGTGTTGTTGCACAATTCTTGTACAATTCTAAAGATATGGAATTTTTCTTGACCTTTG
Source organism: uncultured Saprospiraceae bacterium (assembly GCA_964570435.1). Taxonomy (GTDB): domain Bacteria; phylum Bacteroidota; class Bacteroidia; order Chitinophagales; family Saprospiraceae; genus Portibacter. The sequence goes on from CAZMYK010000033.1 coordinate 7,420, forward strand.
ACTTCTTGCAAGAAGTCATATCCTCTTACTTCCATTGCTATGTTAGCCGAAACATTGATTTTTCTAGCTAAGTCTTTCAGCGCCTCTCCAAGACCGAAGTTCTCTAGAATTGGTGGCATTAAGTCGTGAGATATTTTTCTTGACCGTTCGATTGATTCCCCTAAAGTTTCACTAATCAAGTCAAGGATCTCAGGGCTCTTGAGGTTATCGTTTTTCAGTTTTAGTAGTTCTACATTGAGATTGATGACATTGAGTTTTGAGCTTAAGTCATCATGGAGCTCTTTAGCAATCCTACTGCGTTCTTCTTCCTGTGTTTCAATGGTCTGTGTAAGCATCTGTTTCTGAAAGTTCATCTTTTGTTGATGATTTTTCTCTTTCTCCGAAAGCAATTTTTTTTGTGAAAAATTGAAAAATACAATTAGGCTTGAGGCTAGCAGGATCATCACAACTATAGCTACAAGAATCAGATATATAACGTTGGTATCAGACATTGACCTCCTTAGTGCTTGTTTTCCAAAAAAAGATTAGGCTAAATATATACAGAACTTGAGCAATACAGTTCAATGAGATACTTAAGAAGAATATGTTTTTCATTGTGGTCTGAGAAATGCTACTAAGAAGATTGAAGAAAAGAAAAATAATAAAGGAACCAGAGATCTTGAGAAGAAGTCCGAAGATGAAGTACTTTATGGATAGATGATATGATGCTCGCTCTGTTGTTGCGAAAATTCTAAATAGGCTTGCGATCGCTCCAATCATTACGATGATGTCAATTGCTATCTTATTGACCATGTTATAGGCGTGGATGCCGTGACTGCCTAGAACATTGATAACAAGTAGAAGCAAAACAAGTAGTATAAGGAATAAAAACCATCTCTTTAGTTTCAAGAAGTTGAAAAAAAACAGAGCTAATATTATAAATGTGAGAACATTGAAAAGATGGAAATAAGCGAAGTTATTGTCGTCGGCTGTTAGTATCGCGATGTATTCGAAGCTTGCGCACAGCACCAGAAATGAGCCAAGTAGGTTGTATGAAGTGTCATCTTTTGCGGTAAAAAGGATAAAAAGTAAGGCAGTGTAAAACGATAGTAGGAGTGCCGCTCCCAATAGAATACTATCCATCCAGCATATTAGGTTAGATTAATCACCATCACAGATCGGGGGACATAGTTTAGAAAAATCATAAATGTAGTTTTGCGCTGCATCGTCTATGAGGTCATTCCCTTTCTTGTCAGTGCCTACAAGCATGAACTTTAACATAAAGTCTTTTTCGTCTTTCCCATCCAGGCCAAAATAAAATTTCGTACCGCTGGCATTTTCGGCAAGAACTTCCTTAAGATCAACAATTGGAAGTGTGAAGTACTCGAAGAGCTCCCTTTGGGTAGTGTCAGCCAAGTATGCCTGTCCATGCTTTTCCCATGAAGCCCTCCACCGCTTAAATTTTTTCTCCGAAATGGTATCTTCTACGCGGACTAGGTCTACCATTTCATCACTTGAGGGAGGATTTGAATTTGTCGCTGGTGAATCACACATTGTGAAAAAAAGACTAGAAATCAGGACAAAAAAGATGTACGGTTTCATCAATTAGTTTTTTTTGGAGTGAGGATCGATATTACTTTAAATATAGGAAACTTTAATGACAGAGCACGTATAAATACCTATTAAACAATCAGGTAGTATTGCTCTTTCAATCCTCAATGGTGGTTCTGATATTTGTGCAAGCCCATAAGCAGAGGCTCTTTGAATTCTTGGGCAAAGAACATCGATCCTGTATCACCCCAAAACACTTTTTTATTGAAAATCTTTGTCACTAGAAAAAAGATGGATAGTGTATTCAAAAGATCAGTCTGAAGCAAAAACAGAAATCACCCCAAAGAAAGATAATTGTAATACTTAGCTAAGTATGGGGGGAATGAAGATACTTTGTTCCCTCCTTTTATTTACTTCTCCATATTCAAGGCCATTGCGGCACCAACTATTCCTGCTTCATTCTTCATTTCTGCAGCAACAATCTTAGCACGCACTTCGCTGAGGTATTTTTCGTACTTATGAAATTTCTTACTAATTCCTCCACCGAGAATAAAAAGGTCTGGTGAAAAGAGATGTTCAATATAAAGAAGTACATTCTGAAGCTCATCACCCCATTCTTTGTACTTGAGATCCTTGTTTTCCCTAGCGCTATTTGCGGCATAGTGCTCAGCTATGCTTTTCTTATACTTAAGATGTCCTAGTTCTGTATTTGGAATCAGAAGGCCGTCTCTAAAGATGGCAGAACCAATTCCTGTTCCCAAAGTGAGTAGGATTACAGTACCTTTGACATCCTTCGCAGCACCGTGGTATCTTTCAGAAATCCCGGCAGCATCTGCATCATTAATCATTTTCAATTCTGCTCCAAGTTCTCTTGTAAAGAATTCCTCAGCAGGAAAGTTTAGCCATTCGTCATCGATGTTTGCGGCAGAAAGCGTATGTCCCTTGCTCACAATGCTTGGGAATCCTATTCCGATGGGTTTACCCTGCCAGTTGAAATGTTTGATGATTTCTTGAATGACCTTAAGCATATTGGGAGGGGTGGACTTCTCGGGTGTTCCTAATTTGAAACGCTCGCTGGTCATTTCTCCTTTTTCCGTGTCTACTATTGCCCCCTTTATCCCGGTTGCACCCACGTCTATACCTAATATGTTACCCATCGTTTTCTATTTGATAATCGTTATTTTCATCTCCACATCCTCCACTGGCCTATCTCCTGGTTTTGTCTCTGTCTCAGCTATCATATCTATTACTTCCAAACCTTCTATTACTTTTCCGAATACAGTATAACCCATGTCTAAGAAGGGTGTCCCACCATTTTCGAGGTAGGAAGCTCTTTGCTCCTTTGTATAGCTAATACCTGTCCTATATTCAATATTGTCAAGTGATGCGTCGGTGACGGTGTTTCCATGGACAATGTAAAACTGTGATCCGGAAGATTTTCTGTTCGGATTCGTTGCATCGCCTTGACGAGCAGCAGCTAGGGCACCTTTAATATGGACATTCTCAGGAAGTATTTCAGCATCTATCTGATAGCCGGGTCCACCACTACCGAGTCTTACATTCTGACCAGCGTTTCTAGAATTAGGGTCACCACCCTGCACCATAAAACCATCTATCACACGATGGAACAAGAGGCTATCATAGAAACCTTCATTAGCCAACTTGGTGAAGTTGTCACGATGACCGGGCGTGTTTTCGTAGAGTTCAACTAGCATGCTACCGTATCGTGTATCTATTTGTACGAGGCATTTGTCTGGAGCTTTCACAATTACTGTCTTTTTGATGGTATTCTTTTTCTTGTCTTTGTAGGCCGTCAGTGAAACATCATACTGACCTGACAGTAAGAACATGTGTTGTGGACTTTCCTCTGAAGAGGTATTACCGTCACCAAAATCCCACCTGTAGGCCTCTGCGTTCTCTGAATCATTTTCAAAACTCACCTTTGCTGGGGCGGTTTGATCGACATCCTTTATCATGTACTTAGCAACTGGTCGATTGCAGGCACATACAACAAAGAGGCTTAGAAATAGTACGTACTTACTCATTTACTAACGTGATTTTCATTCGAATATCTTCAAGTGGACGGTTTGCGGAATTAACCTTCACTGGAGAAATAGAGTCTATTACTTCTAGTCCTTCTATTACCATGCCGAAAACCGTGTATTGGTTGTCTAGGAAGGGAGTTCCACCTTCTTTACCATAGATGTCCTGCTGAGATTGATTGTACACTATATTATATTGGTTCGCGACATTGGCAAGCTCTATACCTGAGTAAGGCTTACCTTCTACGATGTAGAATTGGGATGCGGATGAACGTTTCTCAGGATTTAGTTGGTCACCCTTCCTTGCAGCAGCTAGTGCGCCTTTATAATGGGGGGCACCGATTTCCGCTGGTATGGTATAAGCAGGACTGCCCATTCCCAGGGTCTGGTCTGGACCTGCATACTTGGAATCAGGGTCACCTCCTTGAATCATAAAATTATCCATGACTCTGTGAAAGAGCAATGAGTCATAGTACGAGTCTGCAATTAAGCGAGTAAAGTTGTCCCTATGCAGAGGTGTGGTATTGTACAATTCTGCGATCATATCCCCATACTTCGTTTCTATTCTAACTTTTTTTCGGGGTGGTTCAGGGATATTGATATATTGGGTATCACGTGCTGATGCCCCTCCCTTCATTGCCTCTAGCACCACCATGACATTGCCAAATGCATTAAATTTATGGACAGGATTTGCTTCTGTTGTAGTACCTCCATCTCCAAAATACCACGTGTAGCCATCTGCTCCAGTGCTGGTATTGGTAAACTTAATTTCTGTAGGCTTGTCTTCACCATTCGCATACCCAGCGCTGAAATCAGGATTAGGTTCACTGCACGAAGCAATTACAAGAAGAAAAGAAAAAAGCAGTATTATTTTTTTCATTTTAGCTATCTAATTTTTCCAGATCAAAACCACCATTTTCAATATTCAGTTCATTGAAATAATCGATGATGCATTCCTTTAACAGTTTTTCTTGCTCATCTACACCCTTGGTTTCAATGGAAGTAACCTGCTTATAATGTGGCCAGGCTTCTTCATCTCGTCCAATAAACTCGTAAACACCCTTCCTCGAAAGCAAGGAACATACTGCAATATGCATGAGGTCCATCTTTTCTTCCTTGGTAAATTCAGTCCTGACACTTCCCAGTTCTTGAAGACCAACAAGGAACAAAATCGATTGCAGGTCTGGTAGGACCGGCTTACCAAAAGCGTCTTTTACAATGTGCCTTACCTTTAACCACTCAAAGTCTAATTCCCAAACGTCCATATGCAAGTTTCAAAAATGTGTGCAAATATAATAAGGCTATTCCTCTCTCACAAATGAGTCTATAGATTTCGCTCTTAAAGAAGCTGGAATAGAGGCAAGTAAACCGATTCCCATAACTGTTACTATTACCACGAAGGCATCGCTTAGTCTCATCTCTATCGGATAGGCATCAATGATGAATCCTTCTGGAATACTAATTATCCCATAGTTTACTTGTAAGATATAGAAGAGAAAAGAAGCAAATAGACCTATCATGACACCAAAGCAGCAGATCAGCAGACCCTCGATTAAGAAAAGATTCTGCACATTTCTTGAAGTGAAGCCCATTGACCTTAGGATTGAAATATCCTTTCTCTTATCGAGGACAATCATCCAAAGACATCCTACTAGATTAAATGCAATCAGCACGAAGGCAAATCCAGCTAGCAAGTAGCTTACCCATTTTTCGATGTTCATCAATTTTAGAAAAGCCTCGTCTTGCTCGAACCTATTCTTAATGGTAAATCGCTCACTCATCATCTCATTAACGTCCTTACGCACCTTGTCCTCTGGGTAGCCTTCTACAAGCTTGACTTCATAAGCACCTATTGAATTGTTATCTTCTCGCAGCTTTTGAACAAAGGCAAGATTAGTAATTATATTCTCGAAGTCCTGTTCTGTTTGAACTGAAAATGTACCTGCCGGTCTCATTGACAATGAATTGTACTTTTGGGCAAATGGACCCTTGGATTTCAGTCTAGGAATATAAGCGATGATTGGTGTAAATCCTTCATCGGGATTAATGTCTAACTTACTTGCTATTCCTACACCGGCAACTGCATAGTCAGTATCGTTGGATTCAAGAATAAAGGCTCCTTTTCTGATAGTTGAATCAATATCTGTCACTTCCTTAAAGTTCTTGTCCACGCCCTTGATGACTCCGACCTCCTGTGCTGTATCATATTGGAACAAGACTATTTCTTCTATCGACTTGGCTACTCTATCGACTCCTTCGATGTTAAGAAGTCGATTGTACAAGTCTTCTTCATCTTTGAAAACCTTTCCTTCCTTCGGTGTAATGATCAAGTCGGGGTTGTAAGAGTTAAACAAACCACTAATGAGTCCTTCAAAGCCATTGAAAACAGATAATATAAGCAACAAGGCTGCCGTTCCGATTGCTACTCCAGAGACAGAGATCCAACTTATGATGTTAATTGCATTCGTAGATTTCTTGCCGAAAAGGTATCTCCTGGCAATATCCAGCGATAAGTTCATCTAATTCTAGTTATTAATATCTTCTTTATCCGGCACACCCATCGCATTATAAACTAGGGTGTGAATCCTTTCTCGATAATTTCCTCGAATATACTTCTTATTCTCCATAGATGGGTAGGTCCGATTAGCAAGCATGATGAAGACTAAATCATAGTCTGGATCGACAAAGGCATAGGTTCCCGTAAAGCCTGTATGGCCGAAGGTGCTACTACTACATTTTTCAGATACATTCAGATTCTTGGTCTTACTCAGGTCTCGCATGTCGAATCCGATACCCCTGCGAGAAGACCTTGGGTGACGAGTTGTGAATAATTTAATAGTCTCCGGTTGCAGGTATCTACGCCCCCCATAATAACCACCATTAAGTAGCATCTGCATAATAATGGCTAGATCATGTGCATTGGAAAAAAGTCCTGCATGACCAGAAATACCCCCCAACATGGCACTGCCCATATCGTGAACATGGCCATGGACCTTCTGATTTCTAAAGTACTTGTCATTCTCAGAAGGCACGATTTCCTTTCTCGGATATTCTCTAAGCGGATTAAATATGGTCCTTGTAAGGCCCAAGGGTTCATAGAATTCATCGTCCAAGTACTTATCGAATCTTTTGCCAGTAACATTGCTTACGGCCTTAGATAGTAGGTAGAAACCGAGGTCACTATACCTGTAATTGTTACTTGTACGCAAGTCGGAACTATAGATCCTTACCCACATAGAATCTACATAGTCATTCCTCATAAACAAGCGATCAGCGACTGGGATTCTGTGATTTTCATCCCGATCTGATCTATAATATTCAGAAAGTGGTTTGGGGACTTTTTCGTCTGAAATGGTTTTCTTGTAGAACGGGATCCAACCAGCAAGTCCTGCGTGGTGGGCCATAATGTCTACGATCTTAAGGTCTTTTTTGTTGGTAGTGTCCAGTTGGCTTACGTACTTGCTCAACTTAGATCCGACATTAATTCGTCCCTCTTCATTTAATTTCATCACGGCAATCGTAGTGGCTGCTATCTTTGTTATTGAAGCTAGATCATAGAGGTCGGAGGAGCGTACTGGAATTTTTCGGTTATAGGTATGGTAGCCAAAGGCTTCATCGTAGACCACTTTGCCATCCTTGGCAATTAGAATTTGGCAACCTGGTGCAGCTTTCTTGCGGATCATTTCATCTACAAGTTCCTTAATCCTGTCCAGGGTATCAGCGGAAATTCCAACTTTTTCGGGACTTGCATATCCAAGACTCATAGCTGCCCGCCTTTCCACGCCATCTCGAAAGTTAAAGCTCCTTCCCGCCGAAACTGGTAACTTGCCGTTCATATGGACTTCTCCCATGATAGCATTTGCACTCACTTCTTGTGTCACCGCGTCATCTGCATATGACACCATGATGGTATTGAAATTATCGAAAAATTTCAAGGAATATGGGCTGCCAAAGATTGTAACTATGAGGTCCGTTTCTTTTTCCAATGAACTAAGTAGTTTCATCGAACTAAGATCAATACCAAACTTGCGGGACGAGTACTTGTTCATGCCGAAGACTCCAACAATGACCTTGTCGTAATTTTTAAGCAAATTGGTCATTTCGTTAATTTTGGCATCTGTTATTTTTGTGGGCAGATGGAAGGCTTCTACTGAGTTGTTCTTGGATAAGGTTTTTTGAAAGGTAGTCATCTTCTTCGAACCTATACTGAGGCTAGCAATTTTGTTACCTGGAAGAGGGGTTAGTGGTATCGAAGCAGAATTGTCTCTCGCCAAGGTGATTGCATTTTGAATAAGTTTTTTCTTGAGAGCCTTTGCGCCGCTGCTATTGATATCTGTAGAAATATCATTCATCATTATTCTGGGACGCTGAGTCAAGCCATGCCTGTACTTAGCCATTAGAATTCTCTTTACACTTTGGTTAAGACGAGTCACTGTGATTTCACCGGCTGCAACTTTTTTCTTGATAGTTGTAAATGCCTTCGGCAAATCAGGCGGTAAGAGTAGGACGTCATTCCCAGCTTTGAAGGCTTCTGCCTCCATTTCACCTAATGGAAATAGCTTTCTAACACCTTGCATTTCCAAGCCATCTGTGAAAATGAGACCTTGGAAATCCATACTATCTCTTATGAGGCCCGTTGTGGTTCGATAGGATAGGGAGGAGGGAAGACCTGGCGTAGAATCTAGAGCTGGTACATGTAGG
>CAZMYK010000034.1:0-15311 GCA_964570435.1 uncultured Saprospiraceae bacterium
ACCCGCGACCCCCTGCGTGACAGGCAGGTATTCTAACCAGCTGAACTACCAGACCTTATAGTTAGACTATTTCTTTTTTATATATTTCAGTACTCTATTTACAATTCGAATACCTGGCTTTTCAGCCCGCGCAAGCCGTTGCTTGCAATCACTTCATTTCATCCGACAGCGTGTCATCGATCCGAAGCGCTTGCAAAATTATAAAACACAACGATATATCAAATCAAATCCACACATTTTTTTAAAAAATTAGATATTTCCTTCAATTTATCTATTCTTGCTTTCTTCGCTATGCAATCTTTTGACTCTCCATCTACATTGGAAGACATCAATATCTTTCCCCTACTTAACTCCTGTTCAATAGCCCTAATCTACATTTGGATCCACTACTATTTTACTGAATTGCCAGACATCAAGGTAATCTACAAAGACTAAAATATCCGCCGAATCCACCCAAGTGCATTCGACGGAAGTATAATTAAAATTTGTAACCCACAGTTAGCAACACGTTTCTAGGTGCACCAGGAGCAAGTCTAAATTGGTTAAGTGCTCCAGCCCAATAAGTAGCGTCACTCAAATTGTTCACCTTTAGTATAAGCTGAAGATTAGAGCCCAAAGGTCTATAGTATAGTGCCGCATCGAAAACAGTGTAGGCCGGTAATAGTACTCGCCCAGAGGCAGAATAGGCATACCAGGAGTACTTATCACTGCTATACTGAGCACCCAATCCTACTCCTAGGCCACTTAAGACACCCTCATTAATATCATACCTACCCCAGAAATTCGCACTATGCCTTGGAGCTCCACCTATTCGTTCTCCGATAAACTCTGGATCTCCATGCTCTAAGACTTCAGTATCCGTGAACGCATAAGATGCCAGTAGCTGAAAATTAGGTAGAACATATCCCGAAGCATCCATCTCAAAACCTCGGCTTCTTTGCTCACCCGTCTCGATCAAGTTTTCTAAATCGTAGGGATCGCCTGACAGCACATTTCGTTGGATAATCTCGAAGAAAGCCAAATTGGCCTTCACCTTGCCATTTAAAAATTCACCCTTGAAGCCCAACTCTTTCAAGTCACTTTCAAGTGGGTCAAAATTGCCTGGAGAAGCAGACCAGAAGTGTCCTTCTGTGGCTGGTGACAAGGATACCGTATTAGTCTGTGGCTGGAAGCCTGCAAGATAGGTAGCGTACGCGCTAATGCTATTGCTTATTTCATAAGTCACTCCCAGTCTTGGAATAAAGGCACTATTGTCGAACACTTGTTCGTCTCCTTTATAGTCAAATATATCTCTAAACAACTCATACCTAAGGTTGAGTAGGGCAGTAAATTTTCCTAGTTTGAACTGGTTCTGTACATAGAATCCATTAGTGCTTGTCAAGTTAGCAGGAATCGCAAATTGGCCAAAGACATAGTCCTTAGTCACTCTGATGCCATTCGAAGGGTTTGCCAAATCGAAATGCGGAACATTCGGTCGAGGCATTACAACACCACCCACAGTCATCGTCTCATAAGCATCGGGATTAGAAGGGTCAAAATTTCCTATTGAACCATCCTTTTTAAGGTAGCGTCGAGCAGTATTCTGCCCACTACCTACTGTCCGTACCCACCTGCTGCCATCATAGCCTACCACCACTTTGTTCGTGATGTTTCCACTTTCTACATCAATGTTCAGGAAGGCATTAATATTATCTGTATCCCAGAACTGCTGACGCTCTACATATCTCATTGCAGCCAAATTAGGTATTGCGTTCCCTTCTATATCAACAGCCGCCCTGTTCTCCGTCCGATGCTCTGCTAGGTCTTCTGTCCACGTTTGCTTCATATAGGAGGCATTAAAAACAACGTTATCGGCAAATGACTTCACGAAGTTGGCCGTAACCATCAGTTCCTCGGACTTATAGAAGTCGTTTGAAGCGCCCACATTTGTTGAAATGTCTGTACTGTTTAGATCGAATTCACCATTGAGTCTCCCGAATATTGGTTGCCCCCGATCTAGATTACCAACTCCACGGCTATAGATTAGCTCTGCATTTAAGGCTGTTGTGCTATTCGGCAAATAACTGATTGACGGAGTGATCAATATGGCATTATTTTGTACCAAATCTCGGAAGGATTGCGCCTCTTGAAAAGCAGCATTGAACCGATAAAGGAGGGTTTTTTCCTTATTTAATGGACCAGTAAGGTCTAGGGCACCTCTAATGGTTGAAAAACTTCCGGTGGTCAATGAAATTTCACGTCTGACCTTGTCTAGTGGTTTCTTGGTCACCATATTGACCGTACCACCGGGATCCGCACTTGAAAATGTAACTGAAGATGGCCCCTTAATCACCTCGACTCTCTCAATATGGGAGGTAATCGGCTGCAGAAAATAATACTGCCTTGTTCTGAGTCCATTGATAGACTGCCCATCTTCTGCCTGAGTGATCCCGCGAATATTAAAGTGGTTGTAGTCTCCCGTAGAGGTTACTGCACTTACAGCCTTAACCGCATCGGCCAATTGAAAGGCTTGTCTGTCACTTATGAATTCTTTCGTGACAGTTGAAATGGCCTGAGGAAGCTCCTTGTTAAGGATGGCTACCTTGGTTGCAGAAACGGAATAGTCACTGTTGTAATCAGTCCTTGCGCGGCCAGTAATCTCTACAGATTGTAGCTGGATAGCATCTGTCTCTAAGCTTATATTAATAGGAGATGAAATATTTGCCTCATCAAGCAGCAGTTCATAGGTGTTAAATCCAAGGGAACGAATGACAAGCTTGTCGTAGGTCCCGAGGACATTGTCAAATTGGAAATTACCGTCTACATCGGTTACGGTATTCTTATCACCACTTTGACCACTTAGTGTGGCAATTGCACCTATTACTGGTAGGTTTTCTTCGTCTGTAACGGTCCCGCTAAGGGTGTTTTGCCCGTAACTCAAATGTGCTAAAAAAGCAAGAAAAAATAGAAGTGAAATTTTATGTCGTAGCATGATTTTTATATTTTAAAATAATGATGGTGTGAAAGTTATTTGCTTTAGGAATTGGCGATCTGCGAATTCACATCGGATAAATGTTGTCCTTTGGTATTTCCCATTGTGGAAACACAAGACACATTCAAGATTAACTCCTTAGTGAAAACCTAAGTGAGCCATCTTTTGACTTTGATATCGCTATTGAATTCTAAGAAATCGGAGGACGGAAGACCTTTCCTGATGTCATTCTGCCACTAATTGAAGTAAAATTAGTTTCGGCATAAAACTGCCGATCCAGTGTTTTTTGAGAATTGTAAAAAGAGGTGATTGAAATGCACTGCTGTAATTCATAAAACTTAGGCCTTTCAGGTAGGTGTCCTTGGTCATGTTGAATCACCATATGCCCAGTGTTTTGGCAATCTTCGATAGGACTATGTTGGTGTCCCTGTTCAGTCACACAAAAAGCATGTGTATGTTCTACCAGAAAGTGCAGACAATTGACCCCATTCCAAATCAATGGAATGACCAAAACTGCTAGCAATACTAGGGTAGAAGTTTTTTTCATAAAGGGCGCAATGTAGGAAATGTGATTTTAATATCCAAAACATTTGGATAAGCTCAAGAGTATGTGATGTGGGAGGACAAAAACAAGGTTGAAAGTCATGCAAAATGCAGAAAGGATAGGCTTACTCGCTATCCCTTGATTACACGCCCAGACTCCTAGACAAGTCTATTCATTCACAACCTCAAAAGGCGACCTATATGCCTTTCCATCCAAGATCGACTTCAGAACCAAAGAGGTAGTTAGTTCCCCATAGACGGCAAGCCTTTTGTTTAGCTCTTCTAGGTGTTCAGGGTCTTTCACAAAGCCCCTCATTAGCATGCAGTCGTTGCCAGTCAACTTATGACACTCAGAGATTTCAGGAACACTCCCGATATACTCCTCGAAACGTTCTACCTGCCCAAATCTGATCTTAATAGAAATATAGACTCCCAGCGGATAGCCTACCTTTTTCATATTCAGTTTGGCTGGATAGTGTTCAATTATACCTGATTCTTCCAGTCGCTGGATACGTTCCGCAACCGCTGGAGAGGACAGCTTAACTTCCTTGGCAATCTCCTTCAAGGCAATTCTGGAATTCTCCTGCAAGATTTCCAAAATCCTCCAATTCACCCTGTCTAACTTCATTTATTAATAATTTTCACAAATTTACTAATAAAATTAGTATTTTAATATAAAACACCTATTCATGTAAAGTAATACAACAAATGTAGTTAATACCTTTATACTACAATTTGCGAAGTATGACAACTACACAATTACTTGAGAAAGAATTTGACCCCTACTATGGACTATACATCAACAAGTTAGATTCTAAGGTGCAATTGGTAGAGGGATTCGAGAAAGGTCACACTGAGGTGATGAGATTCTTCGAGTCCATACCCGAAGAAAAGATCAACTATCGATATGCTGCAAACAAATGGGACAGCAAGGAAATCTTGCAACACCTCATCGATACAGAGCGGATTTTCATGTATCGGTGTTTTCGAATCGCAAGGGCTGACAAGACTCCCCTGGCAGGTTTCGACCAAAACATATACATATCTCCTAGGACAACGCATGATAAGACGATTGACTCCCTCCTCAATGAATTTTCATCAGGAAGAGATGCTACCATCCTTATGCTTGAATCATTCACTAGCGCAGATCTTGCTAACATAGGAAACGCCAATGGAGGAGCAATGTCAGCTAGGGCAGCAGCTTTTACCATCATAGGCCATGAAATCTGGCATATGGACATCATCAAAGAACGATACCTATGATTATAAGGTGCTTATATCTGACATTAATTGCAGCAATACTTCTCCACCCCAGGGCAGAAGCCCAGGGCACTAGTATAGTCTTTGAAATCACTGACCTTCCCCCACAAACCTCTATGCAAGATGTAGGACTACGAGGTGGTAGCAAGCCACTTTCATGGGACAAGACCTTATTCTTTAAAGGAGATAAACTACCTGTCAAGTTTCCTGACACCAGTACTCAAGTTGAATACAAATACGTGATCGATAATGGTGAGTCTGTCATCTGGGAATCCATCGACAACCGAAAGCTCAAACTCAGCATCGAGGATAAGTCCGTCAAAAAGAAATGGAATAAACTAGACCCAATCGATATCACAAAACTACCCCTTATCAACCCGGATCAACTACAAGAGGACTTTCTTTTGATTGAGGAAATGATCTTAAATGTGCACCCAGGAACTTACCGATACAATGAAAAAGAAACTATTACGCTAGCGCTTTCTGAACTAAAACAAAAATTCTCAGAGCCAATAAGCATTGGAGAAGCTTACATAGCCATGTCCAAGCTTACGGCGACTTTGAAGTGCGACCATACTAAAGTGGGGTTTAACAATCAGAGCCAGATTGTCAATGCAATTATTCATGAACAGAGTGACAAATTGCCCTTTACATTCAAATGGTTTGATAAGAAGATGTTTATAGATATGAATGCCTCTCAGCATGCAGCACTGCAAAGAGGTACGGAAGTCTTGTCGATCAATGGATTCAGTGTTAAGCAGATACATGATGAATTGATCGCGTATATCGCTGCAGATGGGGGAACGGATGGCAACAGGGAATATAAACTCAATGTCGAAGGCTATGACTTTCGTTACTCAGCATTTGATGTTTTTTTTCCTCTAGCCTTCCCCCTCCATTCTAAGCACTTCGACCTAGAAGTCATAGATACTAAGAAGAACAAGGTGGACTTGCAAGTAGCAGGAATGCATCGAGAAGAACGAGCTAAAGTCCTTGCCAGCCGTTATGGCGATTTCCCAAAGACAAGGGATGATATGTGGACATTTGAAATACAGGAGGGCATTGGTATACTAACATTAAATTCCTTTGGATTGCTAGGTTGGAAGGCAATGACGCTCGATTACAAAAAGTTTCTTGCTGAAGCCTTCAGCGAGCTGAGGAAGCAAAACATCGACAAGCTGATTATTGACATCAGAAAGAATAATGGGGGTATGGACGAGATGAAGGATGAACTATTTTCATACCTCGACTTCGATCCTATGCTATTCAGCAAGATTGACCGAGAAGGTCGCACAAGATTCACGCACTTTCCAGAATCGCTGAGACCCTATGTCCAAACTTGGGGAAATCCATGGTTCTTTGAATTAGAGGCGGACAGAGTGGAAGAAGATTACTTTATATTTCTTGAAGCTAGGCAGAACCAATCTGCGGCCACCAAGAAGGAAAACTACTTTCAAGGCAAAACCTCCATGTTATGTGGTCCTGCCAATACTTCATTGGCCTTCTACTGTGCTAGACAATTTCAGCAACTAGAAATAGGACCCCTCATTGGGGAAGAAACGGGAGGAAATCTTCGAGATATCAACGGAGGCCAAATACTTTTTCTGAGGCTTCCCAAGTCTGGCATTGAAATAGATTTCCCAGTCATGGGAAGTTTTACGAAAGGAAAAATAGCAGATAGTGGTGTGATTCCTGACATCCAGGTTCTACAAAGTCTGGAGGACTTCATCAACCATAATGATGTACAAATGCACGAGGCCATCAAGTACATGAAGAAGTAAATAACCTAAGCATTTTATAACCGTTAAGACTAATGCAATTAAAATAAAAGCAGGTGAAATGAACGCGACATTTGAAAAGTATAAGCCAAGAAAAATAAGTTTCGATCAATGGTTCAAGGTCAGTGACTGGATTGTAAAAATCTATACCATTACCAAATTAGATGCCTTCAATTCACATAGCATTCTCAAGAACATTAAGGAGCAAATTCCCAATTGGTTAAATGAGATCGAAAGGACGGATCTACCGACCTATAGCAATGCCTTTGTCATCGTACACGAAGCACGTGAAGGTGTATGGATCTTATTGAACTGGTGGACAGGTGGCGAAATGATAGAAACAAAGGTCTACTTTTCGAATTTCGATCAACCGGAGATTATTATGGATTCACCGTATTCAGATAACTCCCTCCTTTGCGTTTGGGAGTTAGAAATATTTGCCCACGAACGAAAGTCTTGGATCAAACATGTCTTAGAAAAATCGCATCTACCGAACTTTGAAGAATACAAGGTCGATGTCCTAAACCAGTCCATATGAAGAAGGAAGATCTCTTGCTATTTGCCAAGCTTTGGCAGGATGTGAACATTGATCAACTTATGGATTTATTTACGGAAGATGCCATATACAAGCCTTCCCTTGGGTTCAAAGGAAAAAAGCATTACGAGGGTAGGGAGGAAATATCTCAGGCAGTAAAAATGATTCAAGAACACGATGATAGCTTGCATTCAGAAATCAAGAATATCTACATAGATGGCAACTTCGGCTTTTGGGAATGGGAGTACACGGATCGGCAAGGCAGGAAGACCGAAGGTTGTGATGTGTTCAAGTTTAAAGAGAACAAGATCTTAGAAAAAAATGCATTTAGAAAAGTAAATTGATTGTAGGCATGAAATCTAAGTACTTACAAAGTAGAATTGGAATAGGACTCGTCTTATGCACGTTAACACTGCTTTATAGATGTAATTCAAGCGGAAGCCCAGAGCAAAGTATCCCTGCGAAAGTAGATAAGGATGTAACAGAGGCGGCGGCCTTCTTTAACTTCCCAAAGCCTAAAGTTCTTTTAGTGGGAACATTTCACTTCGACTATCCCGGACTGGATGCCTTTGAAGCCAATGAAAATGACAAAATTGATATACTCTCAGATGAACGACAATCACAAGTTGCTGAATTAGCAGATTATATCCTGAAATTTAAGCCCAATAAGATTGCCATAGAGGCCACAGACGAATGGGAGCCAACACAAAAGCTAAGACAATACATCGAGGGTGCCTTCAGAGATCTACGTGATGAGCGTTTTCAGCTGGGCATGAGAATGGCAGCAGATCTGAAGATGGACACCATATATGCAGTAGATGCACCTACATTCGACAGCGAATTGCGGAAAGATAGGCCTGAACTTATGCAAGAAATATGGCAGGACTTCGACTGGAAGGGTGATACCTATGTTGATAGTCTATATGAATCTTGGTACACCTACAGCAGTCAAGTTTCAAAGAGAGTGCCTCTCTTAGAATATTTCAAATACATTAATTCTTCGGAGAGCCTTTCGTATACCTACGGAGCAAACCTGATAGGAGATTTTAAGCTCAACGAATATACAGGCGCAGATGTGATGTCGATCTATTGGTTCAATAGGAATCTGAGGACATTAAGAAAAATCCAGTCGATGACAGAAAGTAAAGATGATAGGATTCTAATCCTCATGGGAAGTGGCCACATTGCCCTTCTTAGTCACTTTCTGCGCACATCACCGGAATATGAAGTAATAGAATTTAATAGTCTTTCGAAGAAAGACCTAAATATATAATAATCAAGGAAGTATGTTGAAGTTTTGGCTGCCTTCGCTAGCGCTACTGATCCTAGGCTCAGTATCTGTCTTATCTCAAGATTCAATACCAAGGAGGATCTACAATACCACATTTATCAAAGATATACCTGTTCCAAAGATCGATGGCTTAATCGAAGATCAGGCATGGGAACTAGTAGAATGGAGCGGAGACTATATTCAGTGGAGTCCCAATGAGAATACTGATCCAAGCCTCCAATCTAAGCTTAAGATCTTGTACGATGAAAAGAACCTCTTTGTTGCTTTTAGATGCTATGATGATCAACCTGAGGAAATTGTAAGCAGGCTGTCTAGACGAGACGGATTTGATGGCGATTGGGTGGAAATCAATGTGGCCAGCGTTGGTGACAAACGTACGGCATATTCATTTACAGTATCGGTTTCTGGAGTCATTGGCGATGAGTTTATCACCAATGACAATAGTTGGGACAATACGTGGAATCCCATCTGGTATGCCAAAACGAACATTGACTCCCTGGGTTGGACAGCAGAAGTAAGAATTCCTCTAAGCCAAATCCGATTTGGCAATGCCGAGGAGCAAGTATGGGGAATTCAGTCTACCAGGCGGTTCTTCAGAAGTGAGGAACGTTCTGTATGGCAGCGAAGCCCTCAAAATACGCCTGGATGGGTTAGCAACTTTGGAGAATTGCATGGCCTCAAGAATTTAAAACCACAGCGACAGGTTGAAATCCAGCCCTACCTAGTCTCTGCCCTCAATACCTATGAAGGGATCCAAGACAATCCATTTCGCAGTGGCCGAGATCTAAAATTCAATCTTGGCCTGGATGGAAAAATAGGAATCACAAACGACCTGACCTTGGACTTTACTTTTAATCCTGACTTCGGTCAAGTAGAAGCGGATCCCTCCGCCATAGCGCTAGATGGTTTCCAAATATTTTTCCAAGAGAGGAGGCCCTTCTTTATTGAGAACAAGAACATTTTTGATTTCAGGTATTCTTCTTCTAGATCCGGAAGCACATTTGGATCGAATAATCTTTTTTACTCAAGGAGGATTGGACGTGCACCCCAAGG
This sequence comes from uncultured Saprospiraceae bacterium, assembly GCA_964570435.1. GTDB lineage: Bacteria > Bacteroidota > Bacteroidia > Chitinophagales > Saprospiraceae > Portibacter. The sequence continues at coordinate 9,432 of CAZMYK010000034.1, forward strand.
CTTCCCGCAACTTTCACAAGGAGACTACTTCGAAATGCCTAGGGTGAGTACAATCCTGGGTGCAGCAAAATTTAGCGGCAAGACCGAAGATGGCTGGAGTCTAGGTATCCTCGAAAGTGTAACAAGTCCAGAATTTGCAAAGATTAGTAATGATGGAAACGTCAGCAAGGAACTAGTAGAACCTTTTTCTAACTATGCCGTGGGGAGAGTGCAAAAGGATTTCAACAATAACAATACCTTGATCGGGGGCATTCTCACCACTGTCAATCGCGAACTAGGACCCAATGTCCAATTCCTTCACAAGTCCGCTTATACCGGAGGTTTGGATTTCATGCATCAATGGAAGCAGAGGGCCTACTACCTGAAAGCTAATCTCATACTAAGTCAAGTGAATGGCTCTCAAGAGGCCATACTGAATTCTCAGAGATCCATCACTCGTCTCTTCCAAAGAGAAGAAACTGACTACCTGGAAGTTAAGCCCGACTTGGAGTCACTGGCAGGGAATGGAGGGAATGTACAAGTGGGTAAGGCCTTCGGCAATTGGCGTTATGAAACAGGTTTCTTGTGGCACTCTCCTGAATTAGAGTTAAATGACATAGGCTTTCAGATTGTGGCAGACGACTACCGTCACTACGGTTGGGCCTCATACCGATCTACAAAGGCGTTAAAGAAGTTGAGAGCCTATACCATAAACTATAGCCATTCAGCAGCCTTCGACTACGGGAACAATTTGAACGAAGTTTCTATGAACCTGAGCACTTGGATTAATTTGAACAACAACTGGTGGATTAACGGAGGTGCGGCAATAAAGCCCGTTCAATATTCTAATTTTGCCTTGAGAGGTGGGCCCAAACTTAGACTTCCAGATGAATTCAACTATCGCTTCGGGATCAGCTCAGATGCAAGAAAGAAGTTGAGGTTTAGTCTTAATTACTTCCATAAAATTGGGGAAGACAAGGCCTACGACTTTAAAAACTTCAACGCGCAATTGACCTACCAACCTGTCGATGCACTCAAGTTGACTATATCACCCTATTATTCACAAAATTACGACCAGTTGCAATATGTTAGTATCGAGAGTTTTGCAGGAGTCTCGCGGTATGTGAATGGAACCATTGAACAGGCTACCTTAGGCATACCGATGAGGGTAGAGCTTATTATGACACCTAACTTGAGCCTGCAGTACTGGGGACAGCCCTTTATTTCCGCTGGGCAATACAAGGATTATAAATATATTTCGGATGCTCTCGCAGTTTCCTTCGAAGACAGGTTTAAGTACTTCCGACAGGATCAAGTTAGAGTAGAAGACTCCTTCCTCCTTATCGATGAAAATCTAGATGGAACAAGGGACTATGACTTTGCACGAGCAGATTTTTCATTTGCACAGTGGCGGTCAAATTTAGTGCTAAGGTGGGAGTATGTTCCAGGTTCAGAATTCTACTTTGTGTGGAGCCAAGATGGTTCGAATTTCAACAATGCACATCAAGAATTAATCCCAGGATTGAGGAAGAGCATCACTGACATTCAAAATATTTTCCTAGTCAAATTTACCTACAGGTACTTAAAATAAAAAAGACCATTGAGGTTGCTTGACATAGAGTTACTAAAAATTCGAGACATGAATTCAAATAAGATACGTTTTGCTAAGTCTGAAGACATTGACCAGATTATTGACCTGTGTGAATTGCATGCCATATATGAGGAAGCCTTTTATGCCAAAGAAGGTAAGGCAAGACAACTCAAAGAAGATCTCTTTGATCCTGATCCAAAGCTCTTTTGCCTTGTGGTAGAAAATGAAGGAAAAATCATTGCCTATGCAACTTACATGAAACAGTATTCTACTTGGGATGCTGGCGAATACATCTATATGGATTGTATATTCGTAAGAGACCATGCCCGAGGGAATAAAATCGGTGAAAATCTCATGACCCACATTAAGAAAGAAGCTGCACTTGCTGAATGTAATCTCATCCAATGGCACACACCTGATTTTAATACAAGGGCCATCAAATTCTACAAGCGAATTGGAGCTACTAGCAAAACTAAGGAGCGCTTCTTTTTATCACTTTAAAGCACTAAAGATATATGATTATCCAAAAGGCTGCAAGGTCCCATGAAGGAACATTTAACTATTCAACAAAAAATAAATAAAAAATGAAATCAATCTTAATACTAGTCTTGGCCTTCTTGCATATTAGCACGATCGCGCAGGAAACACAGAAGATTAGCCTGGATGACTTTGCTATTCTTCTTGGAGATGGGTGGAAAGGAAAATTAATGTACCTCAATTATAGTGATGGGCAAGAAGCCTTTGTAAATACGGAAATGGAAGTAGTCCTGGAAAACGGTAAACTAGTTCGACAAACGATTTACCCTGACGAGCCTAAAGCCAATTCTAGAGAAGTATGGAAGATTAGCAAGGACGGTTCCAAGTTGAATGGTGAGAAGGTGGTGAGCAAGAAAATTTTGGAAGATGGGAGGACCGAAATAGTCACAGAATTTAGTGGTAAGGACAATAGACGGAAGGCATCTATGACTAGGCGGTATGTATTCTCAAAAGATCACATAGAAATATCAAAGGAAGTTACAATCATAAAAAGCGGAGAAAAATTTGTTAGGAACAAATACACCTATAGACGCTAGTTAGTTGACATCCTCAAGTCTAGTATTATTCTTCTGGCTACTCTACATCGCTCACTTCGACTTCTTATCAACGAAATATAAGGCCTTAGAACTCATTCATATTACTAAATTAATAATTATGCCAAATTAGTAATTATTATAAGGTTCTCTCTAGCAAACGCCTAATAATGTAAATAAATAACTAGAGTCCATGGCCTAATTTTGAGGTGTATCAAAAACCATCTCCATGAAGTGCACTAGTTCACAACTTCTAGTCTTCTTTTTCCTTCTCTTATCGAGGGGTGGGGTCGCTCAGATCCAATGTTGTTGCACCTCCTTTGGTTGCTTTAATGGGAATGCAGGTTTCAATTGTAATGATTGGTGCATAATTCTTGGGCAAACCAATGATGGCGCACTTGCTCCGTATCCAGATCCAGCTGCTTGCGCCGCGGATTGCAATGCAGTTCTCCCTGTTGAACTCTCCTATTTCATAGCGCTAGCAAGCGAAAATGGTGTGAAGCTGAGTTGGGAAACAAGTCTAGAAGTAAATAATGAAGGTTTCGAAATACAATACCTATCTGAATTAGACAAGGAATGGCAGATCATCGGTATTGTTGAAGGCATGGGTGGTACAAATGAGGCGACGAGGTATACATTTTTTCACGACAAGGTCAGCTCTGGACTGTACTTCTATCGACTTAAGCAGGTGGATCGCAATGGTGAATTTTCGTATTCGAAAATTATTACCGTGGATGTTTCTAAAGATGAGGAATTCCTCTTATGGCCCAATCCAGTAAGAGACCACTTATTCATAAGATCTGCAGAAGGTCAAAGTAGGACTGAATACGCCATCAAAATCTTAGATGCGCTTGGAAAGGTAGTCCTGGAACAATCAGACTCACCTGCTCATTTGAACTTACAAGGATTAAAACCCGCTTCCTATGTTTTGCTTATCTCCTCCAAGTCGAAGATAGTAAGCCAAAGAATAGTTAAATCACTATGAACTTCCAAGCATCAAGAATCATGACTCACTTCCGCTTAAGATAGATCGTCACTCTTCCTCATCACTATCAAGCTGCTCTATGAGATTGGAGACCCAAAGCAAGACCTTGGGACTTAGGTATTTTGAGATTCCTGCCTTCCTGCTTGCGCTTTTCAGGATATTAATATTCTTATATCCTATTGATCTCGCTTCGGCCTCTTCGATATATTCCTCCCATTCCGAATGAGAAATAATGTCAAATTGTCCTCGAAGGATGTCTAAGTCAGTAGGATCATTTATATCATATTTCGGCATGTGGTAAAAATATCAAAATAATTCAGTCTAATTATTTCACAGTACTTAGAATCGAAACCTAGGGAGGCTTTTCTTCTATGACTTTCGCAAGAAGGCTAGGACTCCTAAGGCCAATAGGACGAATATTAAGATTCCTGTGTAAAGCACACCTTTCCAAAGATCGAAGCCATTCTCTGCCTCGAAGTATTCGGCTTCGTAGGTGCTCCATTCGATACTATCTACAGACTGATTATCGAAAATCTTAGGATAAAAATGTAGGCGCATTTTCTCGTGAAATTCACTGGTCGCATCTAAAAACTGCACTTGGTCTGTTAGGCTAGTAGACGCAATTTCATTCATTGCTAACTGCAATTGCAGCGGTGGAAAATATCTTGCAATCTTCTTGCTCAAGACTTCCCGCTTTCTAATTTTGTCATACATCTGCTCTCGCTCTTCAAGGGATTCATCATCTCCCATTTGTTGCATTGCATAGTACCATAGCCACGAGAAACCTTCTTCTTGCACTCCGTAACTTTCAAATTGCGGATAGTGGGCATAGAACTTTTCCATGGTCGCCCTCTTGTCCGTATCCCATTTTTTATGGTAGGCATCTCTTTGCTTGATCGTCATCTCAAAGGCTTCACCCACCGGATACTTGCTTACCACGTACTTATTAATTAAGACTGGCAAGAAGACAACCAAGAGCAGCCAAGTGGTAAGTAAGACAATGGCATTGGTATTTGACGACTGCCTAAGCATGGTCATTGCAAAACACACCGCAAACCAGAAAAGAATATACAAGTAGGTAATGCTTCCCAGGTTAAAGAAGTCCGTATCCCACGGTATCCCCAAGACGACCTTAGCCAGAAACATTAAGACACTTAAAACGGCTAATACAAAGACTAGGCGAATGGAAAATTTCATGATCAAGAAGCCGAAAACTGACTTTCCGTGGATCGTAATCATCTTCCAAGTCCCTTTTTCCACCTCTTCAGATAGAATGTTGAAAGTCAATGCAATGATGAGTAGGGGAAATAAGAAAATTATGATGAAGCCTAGGTCCAAGTTTCCGACCTGTAAGCGCATAGGATTGACTAAGTCTGTATCATACTTCTGTCCCTCCAGGTTTAGGATGCTTACATTTTGAATATGCGAATTCAAGTCGCTCTGCCCGATTGATATCCCCGCCAAAGGATGGAGCGGCTTCATGAAGGAAAACTTCAAGTAGTAGAGCAAGAGACCGATGTCATCTTGATGGAGATCACTTTGGGTGATTAGATGCTTTTTCTGATGTTCAATGGTTTTTTCAATCGCCACTTCTTTTTGACTAAGAAATTGCCTGCCTGTTCCAATACTGAATAGCCCAAGTGTGATCAGGATCACAAGCGCTAGCAAAACTGTTCTGGACCGGGCAAACTGTTTTATCAATAAGCTATACATGGCTAGATCAATTTACTTCGGTTGGAATACTTGGCCAACATTAGTAGGGCAAGCAGGCCCCAAATGTAGAGGCTAAGCCAGCAGAGCACCTGACTCCTCAATGTCTTGCCAACTGACACAAATTCATAAGTAAACTCAGGTAGTGATTGCCAATACTCTTTGTCAACTACATGCACCTTCCCTTCACTACTTTCCGCCTTGTTACTTATGAATTCCATCTGAAGCTTATTCAAGTACTGAGATTGTTCGTACCTATATTTCTCTGTCTGCGTTAAGAAATAAGCGTAGGTCTCAAAGTCTGATCCTGCCAGACTCATAGACAAGGTCTTGATGGCTAGGTAGGGATTCAATAGTACCAAAGCATTTGTGACACTGTTCTGACTCCTGTAGGATTCCATAAGCTTATCATGTTCTTGCTTATAGATCTTGGCAGTTTGCTCTTCCCCTTTGCTCATAATGAATCCACTGTAGTTGAATGGAAGATCCTTCACATCATCGACAGCATTTGCCTGCAATACGGAATCACGCAACATATTAAAATA
>CAZMYK010000035.1:0-14988 GCA_964570435.1 uncultured Saprospiraceae bacterium
CGCTAAATTTCGCACTAAGATTGATCCTAGGCTGCTCATGTACAATCTGGTACATCAATGCTACCTGAGACTCTGCCTCATGCATTACCAAGCCTGTAAGCATTTCGTGCATTATGATTCCAACTGAATATAGATCAGATCCCTTGGTGGGAATTGCTCCGGTAATCAGCTCAGGAGCTAAGTAGTAGATACTGCCAATAATTTTGTTAACTGTTGTAAGACGGGTAGAATTTTCCATCAATGCGATTCCAAAATCCATAATTTTGACGTAGCCATCATTGTTAATCATAATGTTTGACGGCTTCAAGTCTCGATGTAGAATTCCCTTAGCATGCGCAGCGCCTAGTCCTTTCAGAATCTGACATGTGATTTCGATGGTCTTATTCTTTGGAATCTTACCGGCATTTTGGATTAAGTCCTCCAATGTCATTCCTTCCACATATTCCATCACTATGAAACTTTCCTCACCGACCTCCAAGAAGTCATAGAGGGTAGCCACATTAGGGTGGTTAATTAGGGCAGAGGCTTGGGCTTCATTTTGGAACCGTTTGAAGGAAGTATCGTCCTTGAGGAGGTACTGCCTTAGCGCTTTGATGGCTACGTGTCGATTTAGTTTCAGGTCTAGGGCCTTGTATACAGTACCCATTCCACCAGTCCCAAGTTCAGAAATGATCTGGAAGTGTCCTATTTTTCGACCTATCATTGTTTCTGATCTTGTAGCGTCCACCCTGGAATTTCTTTGCCCTCGACACTAGCTTCAATCCGACTCACAATAATAATACTGATGTTGTCATGGCCACCCCTCTGCTTTGCTAGTGCTACTAATTTTCTGGAGGCATCGTGGGTACTATATTGTATAAGGTGGTCTTGCATTTCAGTATCGGAGATATATTCATATAGCCCATCACTGCAAAGCAAAATATAATCACCTTGACTGATTAGTTGTTTAAAATGAGATACTTCTGCCTCTACCTTTTCATCCGTTCCAAGAGACTTCGTAATCACATTCCTTTCTGGGTGATTTCGTACTTGTGACTCATTAATGATCTCATGATCGAGAAGGAATTGGGTGTAAGTATGATCGGTACTGAGCTTCTTTACTTCTTTTTTGTTGATGTGGTAGGCCCTGGTATCTCCAACATGTGCAAGCAGTACGTCAGATCCCATAATGACCACAGCCGTGCAGGTTGTTCCCATTGGCTTTTGATTTTTATTGGTAAGCCCTTTTCTAAAGATCTTGTCGTTAGTTTTTTCGACTGCCTCAACAATAGCTGCTTCACTATCTTGTACCGACTCATAGTAATGTTGGCTTACCAGGTCAATGGTCATTTGAGCTGCAAGGGCACCGTCACTATGACCTCCCATCCCGTCTGCTAGGATTGCTATGACACCTTTCGATAGTAGGGTTTCTCTTTCCTTGGGTTTGAAAAAAAAGACCCTGTCCTCATTTACTTCCCTAACCGCTCCCACATCGGTTGATGTAGAGGCGGAATAAGAGAATGCTTGCCAACTGGTTCGATCTGACTTATGCAGGTGCCTATTCTTAAAGAACGGGAGCTTCATTTAGCTTGTGTTTTTCAATTGTATTTTTCACTGGACCCTTCGCAAAGAGCAATTTGAAAGCTGATCATCTTGAAACTTGAGAAAGGTAAGCACGTCAAGTCAAATCATGATGAAGCCGCAAATCTACTCGAGAAGTAACTTAGAAATAAATCAGAGACTAAATCTTACTATGGTCCTAACACAAAGATGGATAATTGCTCTAGGCTTTGGAATAGAAGGAAACCTAGAATTATTTAGAAGAAGTAGTGAGAGCTTTCTATAGGTTTTCCTATAGGAAGTGACGGCCTAAGTCTATCAATCTATACGTCATTAGCCATAGCTTCATTAATGTTGTAGATGCTATTAGAAACGGATTCCAGACTATTGTACATAGTGTTGTAAATGATTGCGGAGTCCTTCTTGTAGCCGTCGGAGCCCAGCTGGTCATTGTTTTTCTTATTAAGTTCTAAGCGTAATTCGGTAACTTTTGCCTTCATTTCTTTTGCACTTTGCAGGTCCTTACTAGTGAAGTTGTTTTTACTCAGATTCTTATTCATTTCTAGGAAGGATACTTTAACAAGGCCTATCATTTCATTGATGTTATTCCTCTGCTCTGGAATGAAGTAGCTCTTATTTTGATTTTTAACTTGGATGGTGATGGACATCTGATCAAAGAGGTCTCCAATTTGTTCCAGGTTCTTACAGATGTTAAGAATACTTGTCAATTTCTTGCTCGTTTGAGGGGTGATTTGCGAATTACTTAATTTCATAATGTAGTCGGAGATTTCCCCTTCCATGCGATCTGTGATCTTCTCATACTTACTGATTTTCTTATGTAGATCAGACTGAGTTCTCGATTCAGTTGAATTCAGCAATTCTGAAGTGAAATTGAGCATGCGAGCAGTTATTTCACCGAAGTGGATGGTTTCTTTAATCAATTCCTCTGTTGCGAGTTCCGGCGTTCTGTAGGTTGTATTGATGAACTTAAGACGATCTTCATCTTCGTCACTTGGTCTATCTGGTAGGGTCCACTTCGCAATTTTCACTAGTGCATTGACAAATCCAAGCATGATAATCATGTTGCTTATATTAAAGGCTGTATGGAAGGCCGATAATGCAATTGGCATATCTCGTGCATTAATATACGGATCAGAGATTCCCAAAATAGCCTGTGTTGTATTCGCAACTATAGGAAGAAAAAAGGGCAGCAAGATCACCATCCAAGCGACCCCAATGATATTAAACATCGAGTGAATTCTAGCTGACCGTCTTGCATTTCTTGTTCCAACTAAGGAAGCAACTTCGGCTGTGATGGTCGTTCCTATGTTTTCTCCAAGGATCATTGCGGCGGCAATTTCAAATTCTAAATAACCTAAGGAGCACATTGTCAATGTTACCGCCATTGCTGCACTAGATGATTGGACTATTATAGTTGTAAGGGCTCCGATTAAGACAAAGAGAATTCTGGACCAAATACCATTGTCGGCGAATTTGGAAAGAAAATTAAGGATTTCAGGATATTGCTTAGGATCAGGTAATGCCTCCCGCATGAACGTTAGTCCAAGGAATAGGATTGCAAAGCCCATTATGAATTCACCCCAATATTTTAGACGTCCTCGGTTGTAAAATATTGCAGGGACTGCGATCGCAAAAAGAGGTATAGAGTAGGCACTTAGATTTACTTGGAAGCCCAGAACTGACACCAACCAGCCTGTGATGGTTGTTCCCACATTAGCTCCCATCATAATACCTGCGGATTCCACAAGGGTCAGTAGTCCGGCATTCACAAAGGAAACCGTCATTACTGTCGTAGCTGATGACGATTGTACTAAGGCTGTAGTAAGAAAACCTGTCGCAACGCCAAAAAAACGGTTCTTGGTCATGGTCCGAAGGATATTGCGAAGCTGGTCCCCAGCGGCACGTTGTATCCCATCACTCATCATCTTCATACCATATATGAAGAAAAAGAGCGCGCCGATGACTTGCAATGTATCCGAGACTTGGATTGCCATAAAGGAAGGTAGAAAAAAAGCTGCTATCGATGAACGAAAGCAGCTTTCTATTATCTAATTTTTTATTTAATTGTTCTTAGTCAAATAGACCTTCATAATCAGAATTGGAACTATCAGTTCTGTACTGCTCTTCAGGAACTCCAAGATCCAGGACATCATCATCTAGTTGTTCACTTCCTCCCATGAGTAGCAGCGAACTTTGCTTTTCATACTCTTCCAACATTTTAAGACCCTGGTCTTCAAAAACTCCATTCTGTAGGTCTACTGAATCCATGAAGCTGGATGACATTTCCATAAATCTTTCCATCTCCCCAACCTTGTTAGCCACATCATCAGCAATATGTTCCATTGCTTGGTCGAACATTGCTCTCTTGTCAGAATTTCCAGAGATTATATTCATTGCGGACTTCATAGCACCATGGGAAGCTCTGATGGCCTTGCGCTCTTGCTCTTTCATTTTTACTTGATCCTTGGTGTCTTCCAAGAGGATCTCAGAATTAGAATACATCTTTGTTAAAACCCTATGAAGGATCGTCATTTTCTTGTGCAGGGCGGCGTATTTCTGATTAGACTCCTTTAGACGCGCAGCCTTTCTAGCTGAAAGCGTCAGTTGCTGCTGATTTCCAACTTCCTTAGCCTTCCTTGCAAGCGCCATGTTTTGATCTATTTCCTTAGAATTGTCTTGCATTAGCGTCTTGATCTTCCTCATCTGACCGCGTAGGCCCCCGATCTGCTTGCTCATTTTAGCCAAATTATCTTGGAGGTCATCTACATAGTTCTTCAGAATTCCGATAGGATCGATTGTAACAAACATTCCAGTGATTTTTCGCATGAAACTTTTGTACATATAGCTTACCAGTGTTCTCATTTTTGGATCGAGTACCATATACACGATGGCACCAAGTACTAACAATGTCACCACTAGGCCTAGCACTGTTTTGAGGAAGGCTGTTATAGCAACAAGATTAGTTGCTACGATGAAACCTATTCCAGCTACAGCTGCAATAAGAAATAGTGCGCCTGTTACTCCCTCTGGTTTTTTCCAAAATGACTTGGGCTTGCCAGCATTCTCAAATGGATTAGTTGTAGCCATAATTGTCTATAGTAAATTTTTTATTGAATCAATGTCACTAGTCAATACACCTTCAAAGTGCTCGTATGATGTAACAAAGTTATTTTTAATTGTCTCTATCTTTTCCTTTTCTTTTTCAATTGCAGCATCTGTGCCTTGAATTTTTTTCTTGTAGGCTGTGATTTCCTTCTGCATTTGCTTCATCTTAGTCTCGTACTCCCGAATCTTGTTTCTCAACTTTTCCGCTTCCGCAAGCTTGCCTGAGATCTTTTCGCTCCTCTGATTTTTTAGTGCATCGGCAAAGTGTTCTCTCTCCTTCTTTAGGACATTCATGTAGTGACTTGCTGTCTTCAAGAGCTTGTCCTTAGTTATTCCGATCGTCTGAGCAGTAGCATATGCTGATTTATAACTTGTGTCAGCATCCATATTCATATCTTGCATTGACTTCACAGAGTGCATGAACTTAAGATAATCGAATTCTTTAATCGCATTATTCTTGATGGCTCGCAAAAAGGCATCAACAAATTTTTTATCTAATTCGCCGTTGGTTTTGAATATCTTGTTTAAATCAATGTTCATTTAACAAATATAATTAATCATCGTAAAGTTCCTACAAAAAATCTACGTCTGGGGCAAATGGATATTTCATCAAGTGAGAAATAGCCCGATTCACGTCCAAGTCCTTATAAACTATGCCATAGATCAATTCCAGAATTGGGGCTTGAAGTTTATATTTCGTAAGGATAAATTTCATTATTTGAAGGGTCCTAGCTCCTTCAGCTACTTCCTCCTCAGAATTCTTTATTTCTTGAAGTGTGTCACCATTTGCTAGGCGTTTTCCAAAGTTGTAGTTCCTAGAAGTTTCACTTGTGGCGGTGGCAATCAAGTCCCCCAATCCTGCTGTCCCAAGAAAAGCCCTGCCATCCGCTCCTAGCGCAATACCTACATGGATTATCTCGCGTAGCCCCCTAGTAATTAACAAGGCTTGCATATTTTTGCCTAGATCCCTGCCTCCCAGAATTCCTGAACCGATGGCAATGATATTCTTAAATGCTCCTGCTAATTCCGCAGCAAAAATTTGGTGAGATCCGAAGACAAAAAATCTGGAGCTAGCTAGTGCAACTTGGCCCTGCTCTATGACTTCCTGAAATTCACTCGCAATGACTGCTGCCGTTGGGTACGATTTGTTGATCTCTTTAGCAAGATTTGGTCCTGAAATACAACCAACTCGCAAGGTACTACATTCTTCCGTGATCACCTGACTCATTGTGCGAATCACATCTGTCTGGAGTGGCATGTCATTTAACATGTTGATTTCCTCCCCGGACAGGTCAAGCCCCTTAGTAGCATGAATAATGATATGTAGGGGCGTAATATATGGTGCTATCTTTCTAATTACCGTTCTAAAGGATGCAGCTGGAATCACTGGGAAAAGCAAGCTACAAGAGTCCGCAAGAAGTTGTAGGTCGCTGGTGGCTTTCACACGATCTGAAAAAGTGATTCCTTTGTGAGGCTTTCCCGAATTGATCTTGTCAATTTCTGGTTGATTTCTAGAATAAATTAGTACGTCTTTGTTTTCAGATATCAAGGATGCTATGGTACTCCCAAAACTTCCTGCACCAATAACGCCGACGGGTTTGTCCATTCCTTCCAATCCTATATTTGTACCCAACTAAGCTCTTCTACTAGTCGTGTGATGTATTCTTGTAAGTCCTTGAGTGCATCTGGCTCACCGTAGGCAATAGTAGTATCGAACTTTACACTACCATTCGATATAACCAAGGAGGTTCGAGCCACATCTGTTGCCATTTCTACAGCGAGAGGGTACCGACTCGACATTCGAATAAGGTCTACCTTTTCTATGAGCGCAAGTGCCTCCGACTTCTGAGTCTCACTCAACTTACTTTCATATATCCCCAACATGTCAACATGGACTACACCATCATATTTCACCCTTCCGTTGTTATAGAATGTCACGCTGTATACAGGGCAATGGCCAAGGCAAGGTCTCTTGCTGAGATGCATTAAGGTATCTTTCGCAAGCTCTTTCTCTAGCTTAGAATCTTCAGATTCAAGACTTGCTAAATACTCCTCCGCTAACTTGTCATATGAGCTGTTTCTATTTTCAATGTGGACCTTCTTGATTCCATATTCATCTGAAGCCATCAAATCTTTCACGTTCTTAGATGTCCCACATGAAATAATCGTGAAACCCAAGAATATATATACCAGAAATTTTCCTGCCATCTCTTACTTCTTTTTAGACTTTTTCTTCTGCTCCTGCATGGCCTGAGATTGCTTCATGGCCTCTTGCATTCTTTCTTGGAATTTACTTACTTTTTTTGGTTTATCCTTATTTTTCATGACTTCGGCCCTAATTTTCTCCTTGTCAAAAACAACATTCTTTGTGATGACAGTCTGACCAACGTTGAACAAATTACTGAAGAACATGTAGCAGGTCAGTCCAGAAGCATAATTATTAAAGAAGAAAAGGAACATCAAAGGCATGAAGTACTGCACATATTTCATAGCGGGATTTGCGCTCATATCCATATGCTTTGTATTATAGTAGGTATACGCAACTGTACTGACGGCCCATAATAAAGTAAAGAGACTAATATGTGCTCCGTAAGCAGGAATATCAAATGGAAGGTAGGAAATCACATCAAATGAAGATAGGTCATGTGCCCACAGAAAACTCTCCTGCCTGAAATCAATACTCGCAGGGAAGAACCTAAATAGAGCATACCAAATCGGAATCTGGATGATCATTGGCATACATCCTCCAAGAGGACTAACCCCATACTCCCTGTAAAGTTTCATATTCTCCATCTGTGCCGCCTGGGCATCATCCTTGTGCTTTTCTTTTACTTTCGCTATTTCAGGCTTCAAGGCCCCCATCTTAGCTTGAGACTTAAGCATCTTATAACTTAGAGGGTAGAGTACCAACTTAATAAGGAAGATCATCAGAATAATTGCAATTCCCTTGTTTCCTACAAGACCATCAAGGAAATTAAAGAAAGGCCTTATGACCCATCTGTTGATCGAACCAAAGATGCTTCTCCCGAAAGGAATAGATTCCTCAAGACCGATCTCGTATTCTCTTAAAGTTTCGAAGTCATTTGGTCCCATGTACAGAGCCATATCGAAGCTGTAGTTGGAACTTCCATTGTAGGGTAGGTCAATGTTTGAGGTTAGAATTTTCAAATCTTCATCCTCTTCTTCTACCATCTCTGATTCAAAAATTCCACCTGCGAAAGGCTCTGATTTTGCCAAAAGTGAGGTACTAAAGAACTGATTAGAGTTGGTGACCCATTGAAGTGGCTTGTCTTCTACATCTTCCACATCATCTTTACGACAGTTACAATAGTCCGAGTCCTCATCAACTTCCTTGAAATAAACTGTTGAATAAAGCTTCTCAAATTCATTGTTCTGCTCTAACTTATCTAAGTTGTTCACCCAGTTAAGTTTGATGTTTTTTCTCCCTGAGGCAATTTGCCTATCTAGACCTACAAGGCTAACAGAATAGTCTAAGTCATACTTGCCTGGCTTGATTGTGTATTTTTGTTCGAAGTAGGCCCCTCCTCCTGCAGGTGCTCGGAAAATGACAGACTTGCCATCCTTACTTCCTTGATATGTCAGTTCATCAGTCCTGATAATTTCACCAGGCACTCCAGAGATCGGCAGTTCATATCTGAATCTATTCTTTTCATCCTCTAGTAGTAAAAGTGGTATCTGTTTGTTGGACTTGTCTTCCTGTAGTTCTAATTTGAAATGTTCCTTCATCAAGACGTCCTTGACAAAGCCACCCTTATTAGTGAGTTGGACCTTAATTAGATCATTCTCTAGCTCAAAAATTTCTTCCTCACCACCTACTGAAGCAGCAAATGGACCATATTGATATGCTAACTTCGCATTTTCCAGCGAATCGTTAATTTGAGGCTGTGGCTCAGCTTGCGGAAATTCAGGCTTTACATCCTGGGTGTCCTCCTTGTCAATGGGAGTGTTAGCAAGTGCAATCGAATCCTTGACACGCTGCTGCTCTTCGATTTCAGCTCGACTCTTTCCATTCATGACGGACCAAGCATAGAAGAGACCAAAAATGAGCAGAAGACCGATTAGTTGTTTCTTATCCATTAATTCTATTACTTAAAATAAGCGGCAAAGGTAACATTTAGTTTTGGGTGTACGAAGAAGTAAATTGATATTCATATGAATTCGTTCCTCTATGAGCTAGAAATCTACCAATGTCAAGAATAATTGGACAGATCTTCTATCTATGGAATTAAACCTTTGCATCTCAGCACAATTGACACTAGTCGATATCTGTACCATAGAATTCACAAAGATGAAGGTCTAAGGTTGTTCCTATTTAGAAGCGAAAAGATATCCCTTTTTTCCTGAAAGGAAGATAGCTACCTTCCTGGTGTCTATTTTTTAATCTTAAATAAGCTACTTTTGCCATCTTATAAATAATTTGTCTCAATGTTGTTAGAATCCTTACTTGATAATCCTCAAAAGAATTTCTTCCTGATTGCAGGTCCCTGTGCAGTAGAATCTCGAGATCTATGTTTTGAGGTGGCAGAAGAGGTAAAAAGGCTTTGTGCAGGTTTTGAAATTCCCTATGTTTTTAAGGCATCCTATAGAAAGGCCAACAGAAGTAGGATAGACTCTTTCACAGGCATTGGAGATGAACTTGGCCTTAACATCCTAGCAGAAATTTCTAAGGAATGTAAGGTCCCAGTTACAACGGACATACACAAAGATGAGGATGCTGAGCTGGCTGCGGGCTATGTCGATATATTGCAAATCCCCGCCTTTCTTTGTAGGCAAACTTCGCTCCTTGAAGCAGCGGCAAAGACAGGTAAGGTAGTGAATATCAAAAAAGGACAGTTCTTGAGCCACTCCGCAATGCGGCATGCACAGCAGAAGGTCATTGACTCGGGAAATGATCAAGTAATCTTGACTGAACGAGGGAATAGCTTTGGCTACCAAGACTTGGTAGTAGACTTCATGGGAGTTCGGGAAATGCAGAGTTTTAGCAAGGCAGTAGTTATGGATTGCACACACGCGCTCCAAAGACCCAACCAAGCTTCTGGAGTCACTGGAGGAAGACCTGAATTTATAGAGACAATGGCGTCTTGTGCGATCGCCTCAGGCGTACATGGCCTATTTATCGAGACCCATCCAGATCCTTCTAAGGCCCTATCTGACGGTGCGAATATGCTACCTCTGGATAAATTAGAAGGCTTGCTGGAAAAGTTGGTAAAAATTAGAGCCGCAATCACACTATGATCCTCCAGATAGAAATTAAGATTCTACCTAAGGACCTTACAGAGGACACAAAGCTAGAGCAAATTGTCCTGAGCAAGGTGAAAGTCGACCATTCCAGAGTTACAGCAATTGTGCTAGATAGGCGGTCAATAGATGCCAGGGGTAGGGGAGCAAAGTACGTCCTGAGATATAAAGTTTACGTCGATGAGGAAGTATCTGAAGAGCCAACCTTTCTTTCAGAGATTTCTTCTACCAGCAAACGACAGGAAGTAGTCATCGTAGGTGCTGGCCCTGCCGGTTATTTTGCGGCACTTGAATTCTTAAGACTTGGTTTAAAGCCCATAGTACTAGATCGGGGAAAGGACGTACGGGCAAGAAGGAGGGACCTGAGGGCTATTCAGCAAGGAGGAATTGTAAACCCAAATTCAAACTACTGCTTTGGCGAAGGGGGAGCAGGGACCTATTCTGATGGGAAACTTTACACCAGGTCACTGAAGCGCGGGAATTACTATGAGGTGCTTAAGATCTTAGTGGAACATGGTGCTAATCCAGAAATTCTTATTGATGCACATCCGCATATTGGTTCCAATAAGCTGCCCAAGATTGTGGCTGAAATCAGGGCAACAATCGAGAAAAATGGCGGTGAAATTCACTTCGAAACGAAGGTGACAGATTTACAGATCCAGCAGGGAAAGCTAGTAGCTGTCATAGATGAAAATGGGAAGGAGTGGACAGGCGCAGCGATAATTCTAGCAACTGGTCATTCTGCTCGAGACATCTACTCTCTTTTAGAAAGGCATAAGATTCTTCTTGAAGCTAAGGATTTTGCAATTGGCATGCGGATAGAACACCCGCAGGCACTGATCGACGAAATCCAGTATGGTAGTCGGGAGCGGCATGATAATTTGCCAGCCTCATCTTACAAGTTGGTATGCCAGGTCAAGAAAAAAGGCGTTTTTTCATTTTGCATGTGTCCAGGTGGACTAATCGTACCTGCTTCAACAGCGCCTGGAGAGCTTGTTGTTAATGGGATGTCTTTGTCTAGGAGGGATTCTCCGTTTTCTAATTCGGGCTTTGTCACTGCAGTGGATGCACAAGATTTTCATGGTGACGAAGGTGACATTTTTGCTGGCCTAGCCTTTCAGAAGTCACTTGAAGAGCGATTCTTCCAGCAAGGAGATGGCAGCCAAAAAGCGCCGGCTCAAAGGTTGACTGATTTTGTACAAAGAAAATTATCGACCTCACTTAACGACACCTCCTACATTCCAGGCATATATAGTGCTCCTCTCCATAAGATGCTGCCCATCCATATTTATGATAGACTAGCCCAAGCCTTGGAGGTTTTCAAGTACAAGCTAAGAGGTTACTATACAGAGGAAGCAAATCTTGTGGGCTTGGAATCACGGACAAGTTCACCACTTAGAATTCCAAGAGATAAGATGACTGCGATGCACCCAGAAATTCAGGCTCTATTTCCATGTGGAGAAGGAGCAGGATATGCAGGAGGAATTTTATCCGCAGCGATGGACGGGCAAAATGTTGCGAGGAAAGTTCTTGAATATTTAGGATAATTACGTTAATTGCAAGCAAATTCTAATGAGTATGAAGGATCTTGCTGATCTGATAGGCCGTTTTTTCTTGTCGCTGATATTTTTCTTTGAGGCCTATGATTCTATTGCTTTTTTCAGGCAAACGAAGAATACTATGACAGCATATGGCTTGACTTGGAATCAAGATCTTCTACTATATTCCACTATCGTAATCTTGGTCCTTGGTGCCACCCTTGTTCTCATCGGATACTATGCTAATTTAGGATCTATCCTACTACTTGCTTACTGGATACCTATTACATTCATTGTTTTTTCATTTTGGAACGACCCCGTGGAGGTGAGGAGAATCCAGTCTATCATGTTTATGAAAAATGTAGCGATCATCGGCGGCCTTCTGATTTTAATGGTAAATGGGGCAGGAAAATTCAGTATCAAGCGACTTATCTATAGTCTAAAGCTACCTAAGTAGGAAGTTGGTTTATTCTTGCCAGAACTTGCAAATCCATGCAAGCATCTAAAAATCTAGAAATCGGCGGCGACAAAGCTACTGTCTGCGAATAGAGCATTTTAGTCTCCGTGAATTTCATGCCCACAGTACTTACAATAGACGGCGTCGTCATCATGCCCTGACTGACTGCAACTAAGACAGGAAAGGGTGTTTTTCTGGACCTCTTTAGGATTGATTAGCTCATTGGTGACAATCCCTGTTGGAACAGCAATGACTGCGTATCCTAAGATCATTACTCCTGCCGCAATAAACTGTCCAAAACTAGTGTTGGGGGAAATATCTCCATAGCCCACTGTAGTCAAGGTAACGATGGCCCAATAGATGCTCCTAGGAATAGAGTCAAAGTCCTCATTTCCTCCTCCTTCTACAAGGTACATCACAGAGCCCATAATGATCACAATCATAAGGATGGCAAATAGAAAGACCAAAATCTTTCGGCTAGACTTGTACAGTGCACGAGAAATGAATTCTGCCTCACTGATAAAATTGACCATCTTAAATATTCTGAATATCCGAAGAAGCCTAAGTGCACGAATAACAATCAAAGATTGCGTTCCTGCAAAGAAAATCGAAATGTAGGCTGGTAAGATGGCAAGAAGGTCCACAATTCCAAAAAATGAGAATACGTACTTCCAAGGCTTAAGTGTCGAATATAACCTTAGACCATATTCGATCGTAAAAAAGATGGTGAAAATCCATTCAAAGTAGTAGAACAGATTTGAATACTTGACCACAATACTTGGAACCGATTCAAGTAGGGCTGCAATAACACTTCCAATAATGAAAATTAAGAGGGCTACATCGAAAAACTTACCCGCTGGAGTATCGGCTTCAAAAATGATCTCGTGGATCTTAAGCTTTAACTTGTTACGTTTATGAAGTGACATTGCTCAAGTAGTGCAAAAATACTTCCAATTTTTATTCGTGTGCAATTAAGAGCATTCCGATATCATCAATTAGTTTCATCCCTTCTGGTGAAAAGTCCTTGATTTTCTGATCTGCGGCAAGCATCATTATGGTGTAAATGAAATTGTCAGCCATTATTTCGTCAGGGTGAATGATGTAGTTCGTATTGTCCTTTATTTGCTTAAAGAAAGAAGGTGCATTTTGGAAGTCAATTTTTTCTTTCACAAATGAAATTCCATCTTCGCCCTCCTCCACATTGTAAAGATGAAAGTCAAGATAGCTAAAGAATGTGGGCTTAGCTTCCACAAAATTATCTTCTGTTGCACTAATCAGTGGATAGGCTGGACCATGTTCTTCTAGGTCAATAAAGTAGTCCGTAGTACCATCCGGATTTAGTAGTTTTCTTGACCCTTTTGAGCCTAGTTCTAGCTCTCCAATCACGGGTTTGAAACCTATCAGGGCATAGAGCTTGTCGCGAGTTGCTACGTTGTACCGTGAAAAAATATGGAAGAACTCATGGAGCATAGTCGACATAAATGCCTCCTTATTGAAGTCTTTTAAAACATCCTTAGGAATTATAATTCTGTTTTCGCGTGTGTAGTAGGTTCCTGGTCCATAGTGATTACCCTTGGTTTTAATAAGTATGATGTCTCTATCAACTAGTTTTGGATTGACTTTGGAAATCAGCTCATTTACCTCCTCGAAAACTGCAGAAACTTTGGAGACTTCCTCCGAGCTGAAATCTTCGACATCTTTCATGAGAAAGTCTTGGTAGCTGCTCACACACTCCGCACGCTCTCCGCAATCTAGCACCTTTTTCATCTGAATCGACATTTCAGTCCTTGTAACACGGTCGAAGAAGTGATCCTTTATATCGCTGGAAATGCCTAGCGCAGCTGCACTACTGTCTAGAAAAACGGTAGAAAAGCCGTTGGACATCTCAACGCTGCTATCGACCGCATCATCGTTGGGTACCTGCTTGGTCTTACATTGCATAAAAATTGTAGCCAATGCAAGTAGGCCAAAAAGAATTTGATATCTCATCCTTTGATTTTTACTTCCTGCCTTAATAGCCGCTAGCATGGTCGTCTCCTCTTGGATCTGCGGCTGCTTCTAAGGATCCATCTTCACGAACTAAGATTGCTTCGACCTTGCCGATGGTCCCTCTCTCTTTCAAGGTGTGGCCCAATTGGCTTAATTCATCTTGCAATTCCTCGTCAAAAGTGCCAGGTTCACTGAATAGCATGTCTGGTAGCCACTGGTGATGAAATCTTTGAGCTTGAACAGCCTGGGTAGCGCCCATTTCATACTCCATCACATTAAGAGCTACTTGCAAAACTGAGGTTATAATCGTTGACCCGCCTGGTGTACCTAAGACTAGTACCAATTTTCCATTGCGTTCAATAATTGAAGGTGTCATAGAACTTAACATTCTTTTTTCAGGCTCAATTTTATTGGCCTCTGCTCCTATTAGTCCAAACATATTAGGGACTCCTGGTTTTGCACTGAAGTCATCCATTTCGTTATTCAAGAATATGCCTGTGCCGTCAACAATAACCTTAGAACCATAACCACCATTAAGGGTAGTGGTAATACTTACTGCATTTCCTTCCTTATCCACAATCGAGAAATGTGTTGTCTGTTCGCTTTCTTTTCCCTTTCCTGCCTTAATCGTTGAACTCACGGTGGCCTTCATAGGGTCGAAATCAGTCATCCTACTGCGTGCATAGATTGAATCTGTCAACATCTTCATCGGGACATCGTAGTAGTCGGAATCGCCTAAGTGTTCGGCCCGGTCTGCGTAGGCCCTTCTTTCCACTTCGGTAATGAGATGAACAGCCTCTTTAGATTGGAAACCCTTATCTTTCAAGTTGTGGTCCTCTAGCATTTCGAGCATTTGTACAAGTAAGACACCTCCTGACGAGGGTGGTGGCATAGAAATGATTTTGTAGTCATTGTAGTAACCAACTACAGGTTCCCTCCACTTAGCACGATACTTTTCTAAGTCCTCTAAAGTAATAATACCTCCGCCGCGTACCATTTCTGCAACAATTGCCTCTGCAACCCATCCAGCATAGAAGCCCTCTCTGCCTTCGTCTCGTATGGCCTCATAGACCCTTGCAA
>CAZMYK010000036.1:0-4796 GCA_964570435.1 uncultured Saprospiraceae bacterium
TTGTCAGATTGCAAGATGTCAATAATTTTGTAGACGTTCGAAACCGCCTGCATGTAGTCTAAGCCTTGCAAGAGGTCATTGCCGCCCGGAGAACTAAAAAGAACGATATCTGGAGATCCAGATTCTTCGAGCCAACCATCGAGGCCACCCAAAATCTGCCCTGATGTCCAACCTCCTCTACCTTCATGATCAATGTCAAATTCAGCACTATTAAAGGAAGGGTAGGATGCATTGTCAGATTGACTACCTATGAAATCAAAGGTCCAGTTATTTTCCTGCAGATCTTTCCAAAGTTCATATCTGTAACTTTCAAAATTAGGTCTAGCTCCCTCGACTCTAGATGCCCCCAAACACATAATTTTATTGATAGACGTAGACTGATCTTTCGAATCATTTCCTCCATCATCGAAACATGCGCTACTTACGACGGTCGAAAGTGTAAGGAAGAAAATCTTAAATGTGGTCTTCATTTTTTAGTTTTTAATTTTAACACAACTGGTGTCCAAAGAGCTTTCCTGCTTCTATAATTACCCTGCAATTTCGATAACAAACTCAGAAAGGATGTGTTAACTCAATAGTTAAATTCAAAACTCAAAATTCGTTTGATTTATTTTGCTTCATTCAAGCAAATCATATTGATTCAGAAAGAACCTCATCATCTTAACCAATTATTTTGCCTGCATCCGAAGCTTTGTTACCATATCACTAGGTCAAAACGAAGCAATCCATATTTTATATTGTTTCGTTCAACTATACTTCTAAGAACGGTGCACTAGTTCACAGTCAATTGTGCGCTCACTGGACTTGAAGCACCTAGATCAATCGCTCTCTGAGTTGGTGCACTACCTGAAACAGTCAAAGTAAAGTCACCCTTTTCTAGAAGTGGTTTGCCCTCTTCATTTACCAACTCAAGCATTTCTTGAGTCACTTTGAAAACGACTGTTTGCATTTCTCCTGGCTTTAAAGTTATTGCCTTTATTCCTTTTAGAGAAAATAGAGGAACATCCACACTAGCTTGATCATCTGTAATGTAAAGCTGTACTGTTTCAATGGAAGTATATTCCCCTGAATTTGTCACAGTACAGGAAATCTCTGCCCCTTCTCCTGCTTCAATTTTTGAAGATGATAATTGTGGCTTGTCGTATTTGAACGCACTGTAACTCAATCCAAATCCAAATGGATACATAGGCTCCGCAGACATGTAGCGGTAGGTTCGACCCTTCATGCTATAGTCTTCATAGGGTGGAAGTTGGTCAAGAGATTTTGGGAAAGTAATCGGCAGTCTACCGGACGGAGAGACCTTTCCAAACAGTATATCGGCAACAGCATTGCCTCCTTCTTCCCCGGAATACCAAGCAAATAATACCGCATCAGCAATCTCATGTACTTCTGAAAGGTTCATTGGACAACCGCCGGTAATAATAGCAATAACCGGCTTATTGTGGCTTTTGATTTTTCGTAAGTATTCCAATTGATTTTCGGGAATGTTGTAATCTAGTCGGTCTCCAAAGTAGGGAGATGAGATCGATTCACCTTCCTCTCCCTCAAGGTGTCTACTTAGTCCCATAGCAACAATAGTAACATCTGCAGAAGCTGCTTCTCCAGTGGACCAATCCACGGGATTCACATTCTTTTGATCTAGAGTGGTTCCTGGACTATACAAGACCTGACTTCCTGGTGCCACTGCTTCAGTAATGCCCTCAAGGTAGGTCACGATATTTGAATTGACTCCAAAGTAGTTTCCTAAAAGGGCATCAATGGAGGCTGCATTAGGGCCTACAACGTAGTACCTGTTCAGGTCATTTTTAAGAGGAAGTACTCCATTGTTCTTTAACATAACCACAGATCTAACCGCCGCTTCCCGAGCTAGAGCTCGATTTTCCTTACTATCTACGACGTCATATGAAATTGCATTGTATGGATTAAGATCTTGGGGATCAAACATGCCAAGCTTAAATCTAGTTTTAAGTAAGGGTTTTAGTCTCTCATCTATTAAGGACTCATCAATAAGACCCTTTTCCACTGCTTCCAACAAAGCGGGATAAGTGTTGCCACAGTTGACATTGACGCCACTTTCCAAGGCTAGAGCAGCAGCCTCAGCCACATTAGAAACTGTTCCATGACCATTCTCTGCATAGAGGTCTACCAAGGCCCAACAATCACTTACAATGTGCCCCTTGAATCCCCACTTATCACTAAGCACCTCTTTAAGTAGATAGTTGCTGGCACAGCAAGGTTCACCATTGGTTCTGTTATAAGCACACATCACAGATTCTACATCAGCTTTAACAAGGGCTTCAAACGCTGGCAGGTAGGTTTCATAGATGTCTTTTTGGCTTGCTACTGCATCAAACTCGTGTCTTAATTTTTCTGGCCCACTATGTACAGCAAAGTGTTTAGCGCAGGCAGATGTTTTTAAGTAATTGGGATCATCCCCTTGCAATCCCTTAACAAAAGCTACCCCTAGCGAACTTGTTAAAAATGGATCTTCGCCATAAGTCTCCTGCCCTCGTCCCCATCGAGGATCTCTAAATATATTGACGTTGGGTGTCCAGAAAGTTAAGCCTGCATATCTCTTGTAGTTGCCTGCTGCTTGCGCCGCGTTGTACATTGCTCGGGCTTCATCCGAGACGGCTGATGAAACTCGAAGGATGAGATCCTTGTCGAAGGTAGCAGCTAAACCTATTGACTGCGGGAAAATAGTTGCTTTTCCAGAACGCCCAACACCATGCAAGGCTTCATTCCAATAATCATAGGGAGGGATATCTAGTCGCTTAATGGCTGATGTAGCCATTAACATCTGATCAACCTTTTCCTCAAGGGTTAACTTACTGATCAAGTCAGCAACTCTGGTGTCAAGGTCGACTTTGGGGTCTTGGAAAATGTTTTGTGAATGAGCAGTTAAATGTCCTAGGACGATTACAATTAGAACTAGTAAGTGTTTGTACATAGGTTATTCTTTTGAGTCGTTTTAAATTTACGTTGCGAGTTTATTAGGTAATTGATTTACAACCTTTATCGATGCCTATTATCCATCTTTATTTTGTAAAAGTACTATGTTGATCTAGATCAAAAAATAAGGTAAGCTTTTTCTTGAATGTGCCCAAGTTGTTCTCTTTTTTGATCTTAAGGTTGGCTTGCTTTTTCGACTTAATGTGATAGCGATTTGGTGGAAATACAAATTGACGCAGACTTCTAATTTTTACCAAGTGCTTCTAAATGATATGACTTCCCTAGGTACATGTAATTACCAGTAGGCTCTTCTTTGTGAGAAATATGGTAGAGATGCTCTTCTCTAGCACCAAAATCAAGACTTAAATTGTAGTGCCTAGCTAGGTAGGCGACCAAAGAATAATGGAACATCAACTCTACATCTGCAGATATTGTTTGTTCAGAAACGAGTTCTCCGATTGCGTGCACATCCGAAAGTAAGGCCTCATCCCGCTTATATGATTGATGATTGATAGTAGCATATATGATGGCTAGGGAAGTCATCCCAATTAGGATGAAATTTACTGCTTTGTAAACTCTTTTGCTAACTACTATGCTGCGTAAAGAAGGGGCAATTATTCCACCTAAAGCAATGGCAAAAAAGGGAATGCTAGTAATCAGGTAGAATCTGCGCTGCTCCAAGGTAACGATTAGGGGTAGTGAGGCAGCAAGTCCAATCGCCAGAAAAAATAGACTTTGATTTTGCCAATTCAGCTGAACCTTCTTTGGTTTGATTTTGAAAATGAAGCAAAGAAGTATACACAAACCTATCGGCACAAGAAGGTCCATGAACAAGATACCCCACAATTCAAAGCGATGGCCAGTGGTGTCTTGAATGTCACTTATAAAGGTGGATTTGAGTCTATCATTAAAGTTCGAAATCAACATTTCGCGAGCAGGTCTATATATCCAAAGTTGCGTCGAACAAATTATTACTGGAAGGGTAAACCATAATTGATCCTTGATCACTGACATAAATGTTTTTCGTCGTATGGTAAAATTATGGATCACTATAGCTGCAAGTGGAAATAAACCTTGTATGCCCTTACAAAAAGCACATAGAAAACAAAGTAGACCACCAATAAGTAAGTATGCAGTATTGCCCTTTTCATAGTATCTAAGCAAGTATGAAATGGAGGCAATCGCACATAGTGACATCATCATCTCTTGGACATTATTTGTGAAACCCCAAAAGACGATCGGTGTAACAATCCATAGGATTAAAGGAAGTCCAGTGAATGATTTGTATTGTGGAAAGCTCAAACGCCAAAGCTTAGAAATTGCGTACGAATTAAGTAACAACAAAAGAAGACAGAATCCTCTTTCTACCATAGTGCTATTTCCAAATAGCCAGTAAAACAAGGCCTGACACCAGAGCATGAAGGGAAGCTGGTGGGTGTAGTGGCTTAAGAAAGTTTCTGAGTAGGTGAAGTACCAAAGATTCCCCTTCCCATTTGCTAAGTTATTGGCTACGTTAGCATAGTTGATGCCATCTAAGAACATACCTTTCTGTACGCAAGGAATCACCACTAGCACGACAACGAGTAGGAAAAAGAACCTTAGCAAGAGTTTGTTTAAGAGCATAAATACTGGTGGGGAAAGTAATGGCTTTATCCTTCACAATCTAATAAAATGCTCATTTACTTGGAGAGAATTGCATTTCATTAAAAAGGTCGCACATTTTCGGCCTATTCATTCGTAGAGATATAGCCACTGGATGCCTTTGTAGTTCAGTCTTGTTGGTGCCTATTGGATTCCGAGAGGCCGTCAACGAACTCTTTTTCAACCCTGATTTTCGGCTCAGC
>CAZMYK010000036.1:4806-14966 GCA_964570435.1 uncultured Saprospiraceae bacterium
CTTTATGGCTTTCTTGTTTGCTTATAAAGGAGGATTATTTCTTGGCTGACAAGGTCGGGACTTTTTTCCCATACCTTATGTTCGGTGTCTTTTGCAAGTACATACTTGTTTCCAGGACGCCTACCTAGGTGTTCAAGACAGCTTGTCATGTTGCGCATGTCCGCCTCTGTTTCTCCAATTGGCAAGCTTGGCTTACGAATATCAGCGGCAATTATTGTTAGTGGAATTGAATTCGAAATGAATCTGTCAGCCATGTAGTCTGTGATCTCAGGCAACCTATCCAGTACATAGTATAATCCTGTTTTGTACTCTTTTATTAACTTCAAATTTTCCTTGGAGATCGTTTTTTTAACTCTAGTGGCATATTCTATGTTGAATGCACATGGTGTCGAAACATCTATGAAAACAGCTCCATCTATCTTACTAGCCCTTCTTTTCGAAAACTCTGAGGCATAGAAACTCCCAAATGAATGGGCTACCAGAAAATACTCATTCTTATAACCCAAGCTTCCTAAGGCTTTTCTCAAATTCTTGACTTCACCTTTAAACGAAATTTTACTGGTATCTATCCCACTCTTCCCTAAACCAGCTCGATCGTAGGTGATCAAAGTCGCTCCGGTCGCCTCATGAATACCGTGCAATAGGGGTTCCCACACTGAGGCATCGTCCCCGTTCCCGGCTTCAAAAAGAATGGGAGTGCCTTGCCCTTCGATGATCTTAAAGTGGAGTTGGTGACTACCAACATTCACAAGAGTATCTACAACAGTTTGGGAATTTCCATACTTAAAAGCTAATAATAAAAGAACGAAAATTGAAATTCGACTTCTCATGAGTAGTACTTGTTTCAACTAGGATGGATTACGTTGGGTAAATGTTACAGTTTTGCTGTGATTAAATTATTTTTTCTGCTTGTAGGTAGTTTGATGAGTATGCATTTGTTCCAAGAAAAGCTATATGTGATTACTCTTGATACCTGTTTTTTAACTCTATTCGTGATAACCCTTCTTTACAAGCCGTTTTGAAATCCACCAATAATTACCGCTTGGATCAATAATCCCTGACTGCCTGTCCAGATAAGGCATATCATCTGCTTCGAAGGCAAGTTTCGCTCCGCTTCCTATTGCCCTTTTGTGCATTTCTTCTACATCATCGACAAAGAGATAGAAGGCTGTTCGCATGTTAAGGAAAGGTTCTCGGGCTTGGCTTATCATGAAGCAAGAATCTCCAATTTTAAGGACTACATTGGCAATTTCTCCATTTTCGGGATTAGTGGAACGATTGATTTCTTCAGCAAAGAAGGCATTTTTCAGGAAGTCAATTAATTCATGTGGGTTCTCCACAAATAGATATCCATTTACAGTGCTAAAGCCTTCTGGCCGATAGGTTTTAAATATTTTGTTCATAGTTTATGATTTACATTTTGCAGAATATCTAGTCAATGCTACTACGGTCCCACATCTGGACAAAAGTAAGCCCTTTTTATCTCACGTTTTATCAGAATCGTCTATTAAATTCTATGATGAGCCCGTATTTACTTGCTTTTGAGAATACTAAGACCACCATAAAATCACCCCTAAGGGTGAAGATTGGTTTAATGCTGTCCAGTAGTTTTGTAAAAAAAATAAATACATTATGAAACACATTTTACTACACTTTTTTGTTTGTCTAGCCTTCATCTCATATGCTCAAGAATCCCCTATATCATACGAGTGGCATTACACTGCAGGCGGATTGGGAGACGATTTTCTTGGTGCACTTGCAGTAGACCAGGATGGGAATACCATCCTTGCAGGAAGTTTCGAAGACACCATCATTTTTGGAGACCAGAACTTCGTTGCAGGAGATTTTATGGAGTCCGGTTATGTAGCGAAGCTTGATCCAGATGGCCAACTTCTTTGGGCAAAGGAACTCACAGTTTCCGACGGATTTGATATTGCCCTTTTTGACATAGAACTGATGCCAGGAGGCAACTTTGCACTTGCGGGTTCACTATGGGGAACTGTAGATGCCGATTTATCAGAAGAGGAACTTATCCTAGAGTCAGAGAGAGACGATATTTTCCTCGCCATTTATGGAAGTGATGGAGATCTCCAGCTGGCAACCACGATTAGAGGTATGGGAACCAATGAAAGAGCATTTGAAGTAATATCAGATAACGGCAATAATCTCTACATAGGTGGATACGTTGATGATGGCGATACTTTTAATGATAGTCCTCTTCTTATTAAGCTAGACGTTGGCGAAAATCCGGCAATAGAATGGAGCTTCAACGTTGTAACTCCAGGTGGTAACGACGATATTAAGGGTCTAGCTGTCGCAGATGGGCATGTTTATATTGTTGGAACGTTTGAAGGTGCTGTCGATTTTGATTTAGGAGATGGTGAAACTATTCTAGATGCAGGGGATACTGAAGGAGTCTTTATTCTTAAATTGAACACAGAGGCTGAATTTGTTTGGGCCAAGCACTTTAAAGCCTTGAGCTCAAATGTACTGCCCAGTCATATGATAAGCGATGCTGATGAAAACCTATATATTACTGGATGGTTTAGCGGGTCTACAGACTTTGACCCTAGTGAAGCTGAATTGGTATTAGAAACTTCGAGCAGGGTTCCGTACTTAGCAAAACTTGATTCAGAAGGTGAGCTTTTATGGGCTCAAACGGCCGGCACCTGGCAAGGAGAAAAAGTACAGCTTGACTCTGAAGGAAATGTACTTATAAGTGGCGAGTCTTTCAATGGAGGGCAAATAATTAAGTTTGCTCCTAGTGGAGACCTTATCTATGAGATCGAAATTCCCACGAGTTCGTTTTTAGGATTTGATTTTGCAGATTTCTTTGTTGATAGCAATGATGATTGTTATTTAGGAATGGAAATTTCTAATCCCTTCTTTTACAATCCAGAAACCATGGATGAACTGGAGTCTGTTGATGAAGGTGACTTTGTTATTGTTAAGTACACGGAAGGTGGAACGGTATCCTCCCTTGCAGAAAGTCTAAACGAAGCAGGTGTCAATGTATTTCCAAACCCTGTTGTCGATCATGTCAATGTCAGGTGGAATGAGCAAAGAGGCGCTGCTTATAAGCTTTGGGTTATGGATGTAGAAGGCAAGATCTTGACTTCCCTAGAATTCAGTGATCGGGAACTTGTAAATTTACCCTTTCCATATCCTGCAGGCAGTTACTTCCTCCAAATAGCAGACGCAAGGGAAGTTTACCGTCCGATAAAGGTCCTTAAACCGTAGTCAAATAAATAGGCTTATTCCCAGGATTATTATAGTCATAATTACCTTGTTATCAATACGTTTGGAACCATTTTAGTGCAGCCTTGAAGCACGTTTTTTACCGAGGTTCCGGAAAAATGAGGTAGTTAAAAGCAATGCAAGAAGATCTGGTGCAATTTTCCGGTAAGTTGCACAAGGCTTTTTGAAGGAGCAAGTGGACGAGATGAGGAACTTGAGGCACCAGGCTCTCCTTGTGAACATGCCTAAAAAAGAGAGTTCAGAAAGCGGCTGCCTTGTAAGAAGGGGGGCTGCTTTCTTTTTAAGAAGGTCGAGAGAGAAATTTATATAGCAGGGGAAGATCATTGATTCGACGAAGACGATGCAAGCCTGATGATTATTGGCTTGGGAAAGAACAGGCTTATTTCCTGTAAGGGCGTGCATACAGATCTTTCTTCAAGCCCTCTGCGAACTCGCCTTTACAAAGGCTGTCTTTTAGAATATACGTATTCCATACGCTACTTACGGCTCCTTTCAGCGATTCGTCTCACCCAGCGCCTTTTGTCTAACCCACTCTATGTAGTCGGTCTGTTTAATTGAAGATACCCCTAATTGCCTCAACATCATCACAACTTGTCCTCTGTGGTAGGACCCATGGTTAAAGACAGTCTGAATAATTTCTCTACATGGAATATCAAAACTGTTTCCTTTGTGGTTAAATCTAATACCTTTTTCTAAGTCACATTCTCCTACAAAATCTAGGAATTCCTGGGACTTTTCTAGCCATGATGTATATAATTCTTGATTGCTACCTTGGAAGTTAGCAACCTCATTGGTCTTCCAGCCCTCTCCCTTCATCCGTGAAAGCCAACCTACTTCTGCATACCAGATGTGCATCAAGGTGGCTCTAATTGTAGGATAACTGCCCTTGTGCTCTGCTGTCAATATGGAGTCGTCGTGCGCTTGGAGGTCTGAGATGAGTCTTTTGTTAGCCCAGATATTATAGGTACCGTAGTCAATATATCTCTGTTTCATTTGCTAGTACTACATTTTCAATATCGATCAAATATAAAAATAGGTTTAGATAAATCGCTTGTTTCAAAATCTCAGCATGATTTTCGACACAATATATGACAACTTGGAGCTTTCGATAATGGAGATTCTTAGTCCGGCATTCTATCTACTTATTAATTTGAATTAGGACAACAGAATGGGCCGGGACATCAAATTCAAGATTACCCCGATCGCTTGCAGAGATCTCGAAGTCGCGAATCGTGACTTTTTCTTCAACCCCGAAATCATTGTAGTCCGAAATTTGAGACGCGTTGACTATTTTGCCAGTTACTGCCTTCGTATCCCTTCCTAGGTCGACTTTGAGAACTTGCGCCTTGTTTGGATCTGAGTTGGTTATCGTAATGTTAGTGACACCGTCCTTCTCAGAGGCTGATGCAGTAAGCGCTGGAATAGACTTGCCCATGAAGTCATAAGTTTCTGTTTCCAATTTGATAGGTATCAAAGTAGCGCCTTGGTGAACCTTGTACATTTGAAAAACATAATAGGTCGGCGTCTTAATCATCATTGCTCCCTTGGTCATAATCACAGACTGTAGAACATTTACAATCTGAGCAATGTTGGCCATGCTAATTCTATCAGCGTGCTTGTTGAAAATATTTAGATTGATACCTGCTACAAGGGCATCTCTCAAAGTATTCTGTTGTTGCAGGAAGCCCTCTTTAGTACCGGGAAGCTTGTCATACCAAGTCCCCCACTCATCTACGATTAACTTTACTTTCCCTTCGGGATCATACTTATCCATCACCCTTAAATGTCTCTGAATATAGTCTTCCACATGCATGGTCCGGCGCAACGTTTCGAACCATAATTCTTCTCCAAAGTCAATTGAAGATCCCTTTTGACCCCAATCTCCTGTTGGAATGGTATAATAGTGCATTGAAACAGCTTCAGTCAGGTGCATTTTATTTCGGAGCCCTTTTAGAATGGTCTCAGTCCATTCCACATCGCCCTCAGAAGGGCCACAAATTACTCTTTGAAAGTCTTTCCCTTTGATATAGGACGCATAGTTTCTGTAAATGTTGGCATAGTAGTCTGCCGCCATATCACCTCCACATCCCCAGTTTTCATTGCCAATGCCCCAAAATTTCACCTTCCACGGCTCCTCCCTGCCGTTCTCCTTCCGCAACTTGGTCATTGGGCTATCATTGGAAGAAGTTACATAGTCCACCCAGTCTCTTGCCTCCTGCACCGTACCTGAACCTACATTTATACTTAGATAGGGTTCTGTCCCAATGAGTTCACAGAATTCCAGGAATTCATGAGTCCCAAAGCTATTGTCCTCAGTTACACCTCCCCAAAAGACATTAACGATGGATGGTCGCTCTTCCTTAGGACCTATCCCATCCTTCCAATGATAGGTATCGGCAAAGCAGCCTCCAGGCCAACGTAGAACTGGGACTTCTAATTCTTTTAGGGCCTCTACAACGTCAATCCGATAGCCCTTGATGTTGGGAATAGGTGAGTCTTCACCAACATAAATTCCCTCGTAAATGCAGGTGCCAAGGTGCTCCGAAAAGTGGCCATATACTTCTTTCTCAATGATGGTGCTACTAGCATCTGTACTTAGTTGGATGGAATTCTGCGCACCTAGGGATAGGCTAATTGTCAAGAGGATTAAAAGATGTCCGAATCTCATGGTCGATTTTTTTTCAATGATTAGCATCGCTACCTTACAGCAGATGATGCGTTGTTCTAGCTGCTTCAGGATTTAATTAGGATGAAAAGGTAGAATTTCTTACATGAATTGGGGCATTCACAAGATGGTTTTTCACAATGCGACCTAAGATTGTTTGTCTAAAATCACATTTCTGATATCCTACCTATTTCCATTTTTAACTAAGATGAAGTAGTCATGACCATCCTTGTCCATTTCTCTAGTTAGTCTAAATCCTTTGTCTATCAACTTGATAGCTTCGTCATAAGATACCTTAGTTTTATCCTGTAAAAAAATCCTACTACTCGTGTCTAGGTTAAAGTCTTCCTCATTTCTGTTTTGGCTTCCCACCGAATTGTAGTCATTAAGGGAATAATTGATGGATCTTTTAACCTTTTGATCTAAACCTGAAAAATTTCCACTATTGTAGCTCGCAATTGCACCTTTTTTGTCGATGACGATAATTGATGCGTAACGTCTTACCTCTAATCTGGCAGTGACTAGCTTTGCATCGGGTATTATAGGGTAGGAGACCTTAGCCGCATATGAGGATTCTTTAATGCAGTCTCTACATTCATAAGTAAGTCCTAGAAATTGCACACGATCATCATTCTTGTAGTGAGTAAATAGCGCATTAATTTCTTTCTGTGATTCAATGCATGATTCACAATTTAGATACCAGAAAATCAATACAATAACCTTGCCCCTCAATTGAGAAGAATTGAACAGATGACCAGCTAAGTCAAGACCAGATATAGGTGGTGCAGCTGTGCCAATGAGTTGTTCTTCTTTTTGTTTTCGCAGACTTCCTCCCAGTATTCTTTCCTTCTCTGCCTTGTTCGCTTTAGTCAATTGCATGTAGCGTATTTTTCCGGTGCTATCAAAGACGGGTTTTGCCGTCCAATCACCACTCTGCATCTTCTTATGGAGTTGGTCTGCATCTATAACCTTGCCCGATTCATCTTTGGTCTGGATATTTTTGGGTATTTGACCAGAGATTGATTGAGGATAAATTAGAGAAAGTAGCACCAAAGAGGCAAGTAGGAGAATGGGAACCTTCATATCTGACGTGTCTTTTTAAGTTTAGTTTTTACCTTGGATCGATGTCCTTGCATTTGCAAGTTAAAGATTAATGTAGATTCGATGCACTAATAGTCAATTGATTAGCTAAAAGTAATTGCTGTTTTTCAAGAGCGAGACCTAGGCTTATTTAATTACTATCAGTTCCAAAATGCCAGTTTCAGGTGTAGAGATGTTTAAAGTGCGATTGATCTTTACTCCTAGAGAGTCTAATATAATTTCTAAAATGGATTGTGGTGGTAAACTGAATAGGCAAGCATAACATGATAGTCTGGCCCCTGTCATGGGCCAGTCTGAGCTAATTCGCTCTAGAAGCAATCCTACTTCTGGAATCACAAAATTAAAACACCCTAAGGCTTGTCAAGCAGCTTTTGCAATCCGCTTGTCTTTCGCCCGTCTTTTTTGCCAGCATCGATTGCAA
This sequence comes from uncultured Saprospiraceae bacterium, assembly GCA_964570435.1. Lineage (GTDB taxonomy): Bacteria > Bacteroidota > Bacteroidia > Chitinophagales > Saprospiraceae > Portibacter. The sequence goes on from CAZMYK010000036.1 coordinate 12,252, forward strand.
GCAGAGCCACCTTCTTTGCGCCTGTGGCATCTCCAGACTTGTGAAGCAAAAAGGCAAGCGTGTCTAGGTAGTCAAAAGACGGGTCACTTTCTGTAACAACCTCCATCCACCGGATACATTTTTCAATAACTTCTTGGTCTTCGCAGTTCTTATATACATTCCACGAAAAGTGATTGATTGCACCACCGCTAAGTTCATTATTGTCGATGGCCAGTTGATTAATTTTAATCACCTCTTTCCACTGACCCTTGGCTTCTAGCATGCTCTTTCTGTAGGAATGGACCATATCATCGGCCCAATCCTGACCTAGAGATTTCTGAGCAAATTCTTCAGCTTTGTTAAATTCCTCTTGACTCTTTTTTGAAACCGCCATCCTGAACATCCGCGAAGTAAGATAGTAGAGCAGAGTTTCGGTATCGGTCTTTCCGTAAAGTTCAATATACTGATTCTTAAGATTAAGCGTTTGCTCCACCACCAAGTCAGGAGCATCAGTTGCAAAGTAAATCAGCGTTGAGAAGTAACCTTCAGACAATCGGTCGTGTGACAATTCCCAGTAATTTTCAAAGGCTTTGGATGACATTACCTTTAAGCTGTCCCTATTGACAAAGTCAAGATAGAATTGAGGATAGATTGAGAGGTCAATCCTATTGGAATAACCTTTTTGTATTTTTTTCTCTTTGTGCAAGGAAATTGATTCACTGGTGAATTCAAAGAAGCTTTTGCTTAAAGATGGCAAGTCACTACCTGCGAAACCGTACTTTCTATTGACTACGTAGCCATCTTGATTCAAAATCAATGCTGTTGGGTAGGATGAGACGTGGTGTTTTTTGGAAAGATGGAACTTTTTGTCGTCTTCGGCATCATACTTCAAGACGACAAACTGGTTGTGCAACAAACCCTGGATGGAGTCATTATGGAAAATGTACTTATCAAGTAGCTTGCAAGGACCACACCACGTGGTATAGAAATCCACAAGCAAAAGCTTGCCTTCATCGTTGGCAGTTTGAAGGGCTTGCTCGTAGTCTTGGTCAATGATACTTAAACCTTGCGAAAAAGAAAGCGCTGCATTGAGCATGAAAATACTTAGGAGAGTAAATGTCTTCATATAGTCTAGTTTTGTTTATGGACTGCATCAACTGGGAATGGTTACGCTTTTTCCTTGGCTTTCCTAAAATTTGCTAGTGATATGGTCGTGAATGGTTGATATTTCTTCAGGATTTATAATCAAATGGACCCGGGCAAAGCCAATCATAGTATTGCTGATCTGTTATGCCTACGTCAAGCCATTGGCTCCACAAAAACCATCTTCTTAACGCTGGCTTAACAATAGAATAAGATAAACTTATCGTAGTCGAATTCATGTTCTCCTGTGTTCAAGATACTTTTGTTCAAAACTAAAACTCCCCAAATGGGTTACTTCCAAAGCTTGCTGTTTCGAAAAATTCATGGTGCTAAATTAATCTACAATACTTGCTGGGAGGACCCAAGATGCGATCGTGAAATGCTCAAACTTGACAGTGACAGTAAGGTGGTAATGATAACAAGTGCGGGAGATAATCTACTGGATTACTTGCTGGACGATCCGGCTGAGATACACTCGGTCGATATGAATTTCCGCCAGAATGCGCTATTTGAAATTAAACGTAGTATCTACCTTAATGGAGATCATGAGCACCTCTTTAAGTTTTTTGGAAATGGCCAATTACCAGATGCCAGGAAGTACTATGAAGAGAATCTAAGATCCTTTCTTCCTCACTATGCTCAAGACTATTGGGACAATCACATTAATTACTTTGAAGGTAAGGGCAAAAGATCTACTTTTTACTACCGTGGTGCTTCAGGTGCTCTAGCCTATATCTGTCGCAGCTATCTGTCTATGAGAAAAAAATTAAGGACAAATGTCGAAAATTTGCTTGCGGCAGATACTCTTTCTTTGCAAGCCGAGTACTATAGCGCTAGTGAAGCTAAGATATTTAGTCCTGTGGTAAATCTATTATTGAATAACCATTTTACGATGTGTCTTGCAGGTGTTCCCAAGGCCCAGCAGATGTTAATGCAAGAAATGTATGAAGGAGGAAATGCAGACTACATTCGTGAATGTCTTAGAAATGTCTTTACAAAGTTGGAAATCGGAGATAATTACTTCTACCAAGTTTACTTGAATGGAAAATATACCGAAGAGTGTTGTCCAGAGTATCTGAAGCAAGAAAACTTTCTTCCTCTCAGAAATAACGAATCGAAGGTGACCACGTATTCTTCCACACTCAATGATTTTCTCCAGAAAAACCCAGGTAAATACTCGCACTTTGTATTGCTTGACCATCAGGATTGGTTAGCAGCAAATGATATACAAGCCCTCCAAAAGGAGTGGGAATTGATCCTTGAAAATAGTAGGCCTGGGACCAAAATTTTGATGCGCTCAGCAGCTTTGGAAGTGGATTTCTTTCCCTATTTCCTCAAAGACAAGATCTACTTTGATGATGAAACCACGAAAAAATCTCACGCACAAGACCGAGTTGGAACCTATGCAAGTGTATACCTAGCAATCGTAAAGTAATGAGCTCAGTCAACAATTCTTACACTGTTCAAAGTCGGACCATTAAGAACTATTACCAGTTTCAATCTACGATCTATGATGCAACAAGGTGGACCTTCCTTTTTGGTAGGAAGGCGATGATTAACATCATCAAGGCAGAAATAGCTCCAAAAATCATC
>CAZMYK010000037.1:0-14932 GCA_964570435.1 uncultured Saprospiraceae bacterium
GAAGCAGCCACAAAGTCTGACTGTAGTGCATTGGTAGCAAGGTGTGAATCCTTATCTAGGTTTACATTCTTGGCATAATTGACATCGGAAACTTCATCATCTTGTAACAACGTAAATCCACCGAGTACCATCAGGCCTCCGACCATTCCTGCTAACATATATTTGATAACACTCTTCATCTGTAATTTTTCCATTTTGAATCAATACTACTTTAACGCAGTAGCTTTTTTCTTGTTTCTAGAGAAAAATCTTTTAACAAATTATTAACGACGAAGACTTGAAGGCTACTTTGAGAAGATTAAGAAATGCCAGAATGGCTTTATTTTCTTAGTCATTTTCTGTGCCTGCAGATGGAATTCATGGTTTTCGTCCGAAATAATCTTGTCCATCTGAATATAGAACGATTCAGAATCACTTCCCGCGGTCTGGAGGGTGATTAAAAGAGACAGCCAGTCCTTGTAGTCAGAGACTTTCTTGTCGTCTAGGTCTAAACCATTAAGAAGTTTGGATGATTCTTGATAGTTCTTACTATAGTAGGCTTGAACGGCATCCGTAAAAGTGGCGTTGTAGATATCCTCTCCTGACCTGGCATTGATTTGATTGATACCAAATGCTTCTGCTATCGCAGAATCGCTATGGCTTATATTGATAGTGACTAGCGATGCTACGAGCACAAGGATTGATGCCGCAAGTCCCGTGACATAGAGAATCCTCCTCGAAGGTTTTTCTTTCTCGTATTCCAAAGAATTCAAAAATTGTCGACTATCTTCAGAGATTTGCTTCTCGAAGACAGCATTGGCAGCTCGCTCAGCAGCCTGTTCTATTTTATTGCTATTCTGATCCTCCATAGTAGTATTGTGGAATTAATTCAGGATGAGCCATTAGGTAATCTTTTAATTTTCGAAGACAGACTAATTTTTGTTTTCTCAAAGTTCCATTATTTTCTACTCCAAGCTGCCTCGCAATTTCATCATATTTCACACTGTCACTCCATAGTTTGAGGATCACTTGACATTTTTCACTTAATAAGGCAAGCACCTTGTTCAATTCGTTATTAAGTTCATTGTCTATAAAAGTAAGCTCAGGATTCTGGACCAACGAAACATTTTCATTTGCACCTTCTATTTGTACAGTTTCCAAACTCTTTTTCTCTTTTCTCAGAATGTTAAACCAAGTGTTCTTCGCGATCGCGTAAAGGTAGGTAGATAGTTGAGCATCACCCTTAAATTTGTCATTTCTTATGCTCCTATCTAATAGGATTATACTTTCTACAAAGATATCCTCAGCCTGTTGTTGGCTTCCACCCTTGTATCGAACATAATTTTCAATCCTTCTTCGTATCACCAGATTTTTATAAATCTGGGCCATTGCTTCCTTCCTTTTAGGACCGCCTTCATGTATACATTTTACCAATATATCATCACTCCAGTCAAGTCTCTTCATGTATTAGTGTAAGGTTTTGCAATTTTGTTACCGAAATATAAATAAATAAGACGTAATAATTGAATCAACCCTACCGTTCTAAGCTCGTGATTAAGAAAACTATTGTCTCTGCATTTTTCCTTTTTGCAGCTCTCCAGTCATATGGACAGAAGGGTTGGGAGGTGGGCCCTTGGATAGGTATTAGTAATTACTTCGGGGACTTGAATTCGAATTTTGATTTTACCGAAATAGGCGCTGCAGGCGGTGCAATAGGCAGGTACAATTGGAACAATAGGCTCAGTTCCAAAATGAGTCTGAATTACACCTTTGTCTACGGTGACGATGCTGATTCACAGAACTCTTTCGAGAAAAGGAGGAACTTGAAATTTCGATCAGACATCGTGGACTTTACTGGCCAGATGGAATTCAATTTTTTCCCCTACATCCATGGAACCCAGGATTATTACTTTACACCCTACCTTCTAGGCGGGTTTAATATTATATACCACAGACCATCTACCGAATTCGAGAATGAAAGATATGGCCTACGCCCGCTAGGGACTGAGGGTCAGGCTGAGGGGGAGGAATACAACATAATAAGCGGTGGACTTGTAGCTGGTGGAGGGTTTAAGTGGGACATCAATGCTGATTGGAGTTTTAACATAGAATTTGCCTTGAAGCGATTGTTTACAGACTATCTTGATGATGTAAGTGGAACCTATCCGAATGCTACCTCCCTCAGAAATATCAGAGGGGATATTGCGGCGGAACTTTCAGATCGTAGTATTGGAGAGAAGATCGGTGAGCTAGGGAGGCAAAGAGGTAATTCAAGGGATAATGATACTTACACGACCTTGGGTATCGGAATTGTTTACTATTTCGGCCGCTTGGAATGCCCTGATATAGGAAGCAAGTCAATATGGTAGATCAATATAGTCTTAGATTAAAGCCCTACAGCAGGGGCTTCCACCTTATCACAAGAGAGATTCTTGCAGCCCTTCCATCTTTGCCAAGGACAGGAATTTTTCAAGTCTTCATTCAACACACATCAGCAGCACTCACTATCAATGAGAACGCAGATCCAAGTGTTCGGGTAGATTTCGAGACCTACTTTAATGAAATTGTGGACGAAGACCTAGCAGGCCTGACACACACTCTTGAAGGTCCAGATGATATGCCAGCTCACATCAAGGCAGCTCTCACTGGCAGTCATGTAAGTATTCCGATCACGAATGGCCAACTGAATCTGGGTACTTGGCAAGGCATCTATCTTTGTGAATTTAGAAATCACGCTACTGGCCGACAACTTATTATCTCAGTGTATCACTAGTAATCACTATATTGTCCACATGCAATACATCTTAGAGGGTGCCCTATTTGGATTGACGCTAAGTATTCTCTTAGGACCTATCTTTATTGCACTTACCCAAAGTTCTATTGAAAAAGGCTACAAGGCTGGCTTGTCTGTAGGCGCCGGAATATGGGTGAGCGACTTCTTATTCATTGCCTTGACCTACGAGTTTGTTCATCGAATTACGCACATCGTGAATGGCGAGTACTTTCAGCTTTCAATGGGAATTATCGGTGGAATCGTACTTATTAGTTTTGGGATATATTCACTCTTTAGTAAGCTGAAGGAATTGTCACCCACAGAAATATCTGGAGCGAAGAGCTACCTTGGATTCTTTATGAAGGGTTTTCTGGTCAATACCATCAATCCATTCACATTTATTTTTTGGATTTCTGTTATTACCACCTATGTCTTGGCTCGAAAAGTTACGGGTTGGGATAGCATTGCCTTTCTTGGTAGTATTCTAGCTGTGATTATCATTACAGATTCACTTAAAGTATTCCTCGCCCAACTATTACGAAAACGTCTTAAGAGCATCCACCTACTTTGGATTAATAGGGTAGCTGGTGCAGCCTTAACCATTTTTGGAATCTTACTAATCATTTGGTCAGTCTAGGAATCTTCACATCGAGCTGATCCAGAAGCAGTCGCCTAGCGCTTAGACCAAAGATTGTATTTTAGGATACAGTAGATCGCTCTAAATCCATCCCTCCAGCCAATTTTTTTGCCATCCTCGTAGGACCTCCCATAGTAAGAAATTCCGACTTCATATATCCGAACACCTGGAACCCTAGAGATCTTTGCGGTAACTTCTGGTTCGAATCCAAATCTCTTTTCTTGCAAGTTGACCCCTTGAATAAGTTCTCGCCTCCACATCTTAAAGCAAGTTTCCATGTCAGTTAAGTTGAGATTGGTAAACATATTCGATAGAGATGTCAAAAACTTGTTTCCGATCGAGTGCCAATAGAAGAGGATACGATGGGGCTTGCCGCCCATAAATCTTGAACCATAGACAACGTCTGCATAGCCATCCAGGATGGGTTTGAGAAGGATGTTGAATTCTTCAGGGTCATACTCTAGATCTGCATCTTGCACGATCACAAAGTCCCCGCTTGCTTCCTTAATCCCTGTATGTAAGGCACCGCCCTTCCCTTGATTCACCTCATGGGAGAAGAAGCGAATATCGAAATCTTGATGATCCTCTATATACTTTTCTACAATGGACTTTGTATTATCTGAGGAAGCGTCATTTACAATGATGAGTTCTTTCTGAATGTCATTGATAAGTCGAACATCGAGCACCTTGTCTAAGATCAAAGAGATGGTTCTTGCTTCGTTGAAGGCTGGAATGATAATGGATAACTTCATTAAGAATTAAAGGCTTTGACCCTTGGGTTCATGACCTTGAACCAAATTGGAGGCATAAGTGCCATAAGAATGGAAGCTGGATATCCATAGGGTAACTCGGGGCTAGCATCGATGTGCCTCAAGCTTTGGTATTTCCGTACTGCATGCATATGATGGTCCGTATGTCTGGTAAGTTCGTAGAGAAAGATTCGACCAAGTTCATGATCAGAATTCCAAGAATGCCGTTCACTTACACGTTCATATTTCCCAGATGCTAGTTTCTTTCTTTGCAAGCCATAATGTTCTACGTAGTCGATACACTCGAGTAAGGAAAAGCTCACTATAGCCGATACGACACAGCAGCCCAAAGCGAGCCAGCCTCCAAGTTGATAGAATCCCACAAAGAGCAAGACCTGAAACAAGGAAATCCATATAAGCTCATTACTATAGTGAAATTTTGGCTTGCCAGACCTCTTCATTTGCCTGAATGAAATTTCCCAGGCTTTTAGAAATACCCCTGAAACGGCACTCGCCCAGTAGGCATAAATAGACTGGCCATATTTCGCTGTAACTGGGTCATCTGGTGTAGCCACCCACTTGTGATGGCCGATATTGTGCTCAATAGTGAAGTGCCCATACAAGGACGGAGCTAGTAGCAAGGCAGCAGAAATACGATTGTGAATCCCCTTCCTATGACCAAGCTCGTGAGCAACATTTATGCCTGCAGTAGCAAGGACAATACCTAAGTTCAAGACCAGCCCTATCATCACCATACCATGGAGGTCTCCTTGAAGCACCAATATAGTTTGGTAGACTAAAAAGTAAATGATGGGAACATTGAGATAAAGTAGGATATCGAACAAACGATTTCCCTTTCTTTGTTGTTCTCTTAATTCACCTTCATTACTAGGATCCCCCGGGATAATAAGTTCATAGATGGGAAGGATGACAAAGGCCAAGATGACGGTACTAAAGGACCAAAAACCGAGTAATTTCAAAGCCAAGAATGCCGAAAGAGGCATTAGATAGGCTAACAAATATTTTAAGTCTCGTATCTTCACGCCTCGAAATTAAGAAATAAGATTAAATGAGTAATATATTTAGAAAGCTTAGCGTAGAAAAAATAGTGGAAGAGACATCTGAGAGTAAGAGCTTCTACTTTGCAATTCCTGAAGAAATCTCCGATGATTTTGCCTATAAGGCTGGTCAATATATCACTGTGAAGGTCTGGATTAACGGAGAAGAGGAAAGAAGATCTTATTCGTTATTTACCTGTCCTGGTGAGGAGGAGTTTGGTGTCACAGTAAAGATAGTAGAAGGTGGTAAAGTTTCTAATTTTCTGTGTAATGAAGTTAGTGTTGGGGACCACTTGGAAATTATGCACCCTGAAGGAAGATTCGTCTTTGAACCGGATGGTGACAAGCGAAGGGACCTTGTCTTCTTTGCGGCAGGAAGTGGTATTACACCAATTTTTTCAATCATTAAGGCAGCATTAGAAGAAGAACCCCTGAGTAAGGTCTTCTTGTACTACGGAAATAAAAAGGCCTCATCTACTATTTTTAGGGAATCCATTGATGAAATATCAAGAAGATATGAAGATCAATTTGTGGTCGAGCACATCATGAGCCAAGAGGTGCCTGAGAAAAAGGGATTTTCTCTGTTCCGCAAGGACAAGCCAAAGTCAGGTAGAATTGATACTACAATGGCGAAACAGATATTAAAAGAACTGAAAGGTAGAGCCTTCGAAAGACATTACTTTCTTTGTGGACCTGGTAACATGGTAGAAAATGTTGAGCAAGCCCTCATCAAGTCGGGAACGGATAAGAAGTTTATCAACAAAGAATTATTTACTTCCGCAAGCAATTCTGAGCTTCCTATGAGTTCTTCAAGTGATGCCAAGGTCAATCTTGAAGTAACCTTGAATAAGGAAAAATTCTCGATGATAATGGAGGGAGGGTCCACCATTCTTGATGCCCTAATTGAAAAGAAATTAGACCCACCCTATTCCTGTACTAGCGGAGCATGTTCCTCTTGCATGGCCAAGGTCGTCAATGGCAAAGTGGAAATGGATAGTTGTCTTGCCTTAGATGATGACGAGGTGGAAGAAGGTTATATTTTGACTTGCCAGGCGAGGCCAAAGACGGCTAATGTTGAGATCACATATGATGTTTAAGGCTTTTTTCTAATTCTTTAAGGCTCGAATATTCTTCAAAAGTCCTTGATATTGAGCCCTTTTCACTGGTGTAGCAAAAAAAAGAGTGTCGAATACCTCCTGCGTGATTTCTTCCCAGTCTTGCTTAGACATGTCAGCTAGTTCTGGATGAGGATTGAAGTCGCTCTCATCGTGATTCTTTGAAAATCTATTCCATGGGCAGACTTCTTGGCAGATGTCGCAACCGAAAATCCAATCTTCAAGTAGGCCTGAAAATTCTTTCGGAATCTCTTCCTTGTGTTCGATTGTCAAATAGGAAATACAGCGGCTACCATCGACGATGTAGCCTTCCGGGCTGATGGCGTCTGTTGGACAAGCATCGATGCACTTGGTACAACTCCCACAATGGTCTTTCATCGGATGATCTATTGCAAGTTCGAGGTCCAGAATGATTTCGGATAAGAAGTAGTAGGATCCGGCTTTTGGGTTAATGATTAAGGAGTTCTTTCCCACCCAACCAAGGCCTGACCGTTTTGCCCAGTCTCTTTCTAGGATGGGAGCTGAATCTACGAAGGCTCGACCATGGATTTCGCCAATCTCTTCCCTGATATAGGAAATTAGACGGTTTAGTTTTTTCTTCACCACCTTATGGTAGTCTCTACCATAGGCATAGGTCGCTATCTTATAGGAGTCCTCACCCTCAATTGGCGTTGTGTGATAATTGTACATCAAGCTGATGACTGATTTAGCTCCAGGTACTAACTTGGTCGGATCTGTCCTTAGTTCGAAATGTTGGGCCATGAAGTCCATGCTACCGTTGTAGTTTGCATTCAACCAATCTTCAAGACGCTTTGATTCTTGGTCCATTTTTTCTGCCTTTGCGATGCCCACAAATTCGAATCCCAGCTCGTGTGCTTTTGAGCGAATCAGTTCTGCGTTACTAGGCTTCATCTAGAATCTGAAGTTTGGCAAATCGTAGCATAATTCTTCTTTCCGGACTATCTAGCTGGTCGAAGTGGATGCTTGCTACCTTATTGTCTCTTTCGCCATCGATTGATTTCACATGACCCTTACCAAACTTGAGGTGCATGACGTGCATTCCTTCTTTGATATGATGACTTGGGCTAGCCTTGAAAGTTGAAGGATCAATGGCCAACATGGCTTCTTTCTTTGGCTTTAGTTTTCTAAAATTCCCTAGGACCTTGGGATTGCCAAAACCTTCATGGGAATATGGACTATGACTCGGTAAGGCCGAATCAACATTTTCAGCATCTATTTCTTCTAAGAACCTAGAAGGATCATTGAAGCGCATATTGCCGAATTGGTAACGGCTATTTGCATAACTTATAGTGAGAAATTGTTCAGCCCTTGTGATGGCAACATAGAATAAGCGCCGCTCTTCGTCAATTTGCTTAGGATCAGACATGGACATAAAGGAGGGAAATAAGTTCTCCTCAAGACCAACAACAAATACAGATTTGAATTCCAGTCCCTTAGCCGCATGAGCAGACATTAGGGTAACGAAGTCCTCCTCATCACCTTCGTTGTCAAAATCTGTAATTAGTGCAATACTTTGCAAGTAGGTCGCAATCGATTTATCCTGGTTGGCATCTTCTCCCTCTGCCAACTCGTCATCGTTGATGAATTCTTGGATCCCATCTAGTAGGGCTGTTAGGTTTTCTAATCGACCCATTCCCTCCATGGAATCATCTTCTTTCAGATGCATTAAGACTCCCGATTGCTTCGAAATATGGACAGCCAGATCATAGGCATTCATACTTTCCGCCTTGGCTTGGAAGGTCTTAATCATCGTAGCAAAGTCATTCATCAGCTTGAAGGCTCGGCCAGAGATCTTAATCTGCGGGATGGCTTCGAACATGCTGATTTCTTGCTCTTCTGCGAAGTTGGCCAGCTTTTCTATTGTGGTCTTTCCGATGCCTCGTTTGGGATAGTTGATTACCCTTTTCAGCGCCTCGTTGTCTTTCTGATTCACAGCAAGCCTGAGGTAGGACAAGATATCCTTGATCTCCTTCCTCTGATAGAATGATAGTCCCCCATAGATCTTGTAGGGAATATTTTGGCGTCTTAGGTGTTCTTCAAAAACCCTAGACTGTGCGTTCGTTCGATATAGGATAGATATTTCAGAATTAGAAAGACTATACCTATTTTTTTGTTCTATGATCCCATCAGCCACTCTTCGACCTTCTTCATTGTCAGACATACACTTGACCACCTTGATCTTTTCGCCTTCCGCCTTATCTGTCCAGATCTCTTTCTTTATTTGCTTGTCATTGTAGGAAATGACCTGGTTCGCTGCTTGGACAATGTGGTGGGTAGATCGATAATTTTGTTCTAGTTTGAAGGTCCTGACATCTGGAAAGTCATTTTCAAACTGCAATATGTTTTCAATTGTTGCCCCCCTGAAGGAGTAGATCGATTGTGCATCATCGCCTACGATACAGACATTTTCTTGACTACCTTGATAGTTGCATAGGAGTTTGATGATTTGGTATTGCAGAAAGTTAGTATCCTGAAACTCATCCACTAGGATGTAGGGAAATTGAGACCTATATTTCTGTAGAACTCCATCCGGATTTTGGTAGAGTAGGCGGAACATCTGTAAGAGTAGGTCATCAAAGTCCATCGCACCAGATCTAAGACACTTGTTCACGTACTTCTGGTATATCATATGAATCATGGGTCTTCGATTCATCTGATCGTAACCCATTAGCTCTTCATTCAGGGCATAAGCCTTAGGGGTTATCAAGTTAGACTTAGCCATCGAAATTCTCGACCTTACTGCAGATTTATTGTACTGTTTCCGATCTAATCCCATCTGCCCCAAGATTTCTGAAATCACACTATCTGTATCGGAGGTGTCGTAAATGGTGAAGTCATTGGGGTAGCCAATTCGATGGGCATCTGAACGAAGGATTCTGGCGAATATCGAGTGGAAGGTTCCTGCCCACACTTTGCGGGCTCGAGAACCAACTACCTTTTCAATCCTTTCCTTCATCTCTCTTGCGGCCTTATTCGTAAATGTGAGTGTAAGAATTTCCCACGGAGCCACCCCAGATTCAATAAGATGCGCTATGCGGTAGGTCAGGACCCTTGTTTTTCCAGAGCCCGGTCCAGCGATCACCATGACAGGTCCCTCGATCGCCGTTACTGCTTGGCGTTGAATCTCATTTAATTCCTCTAGATAGGAGTGCTTTGTAGTGGTCTCTGACATCTGCAATTAGCTGGTTAACACATGACTTGCGAAGGTACATATTCTTAATTTAATTATGTATCCTAGCACTTGCCAATATTCCTGATATGCCCATGCAAGTCCGTTGGCCCTAGATGGCTCAAGAGGTTTTGAAAGACGTTTAGATTAACCAAATTATTAATGGAAATACTTACAAATGCGATGTTTTGTTTTGCAAAAATGGGAGTCGGCGGCTTGTCTTCTTTAAATTTTGAATTGTTAAATATTTAATTTGTTTTATAAAATAGTAGTAAAACATCGATCGACCATCCTCCTATAGGTATAGAAGTTAATTCTAGGCTGCTTCTACTTTATTTATTCAATAACGTGCTGTGTATTTTTTATCCATATGAAGGCGAATTGCCTTGTATGGCCTGGTATTTCTTTGCGTAACATTTAACGATTAACTATGAATAAATTAACAAGACAATTATTTAGCCTAACGATCATCCTTCTGATTTTTAGCACCTTATCCACAGCTCAGAATGGTATTAGCCCATCGAATAGTTCGATCAACTCTTCAAATGCATCGGCGATTTATAACAATTGGAAAAGCACCTATGTAGATACATGGACTAGCAATGGTGAACAATATGGTAGAGTTAAGTGGCAGTCTGGAGCATTTTGGGATCCCTGCCTTGATAGATCTGAAGGTCCTAATGTGACAGCTTCAGAAGGGATTGGTTACGGAATGGTCCTAGCAGCCTACAACAATGATCAAAATCTCCTAGACAGGCTTCTTAATTTCATGGAATTAGTGATTGAGATAAACAATCCATCTCATAAGCTCATGCCCTGGCTTGTCTGGGGAATTCATGATCCTAACAACGGTAAGTTTTTTGGCGAACCCATATGTGAGGATGATCAAGCAAGATCTGGGGCTAGTCCGGCAACAGATGGAGATATGGATATGGCTTTCGCTCTGATTAAGGCGGAAGACAATGGATGGTCGCGCTCGGGAGGTGATTCATATGATCAAGTGGCTCGAAATATCCTAGGTATCCTAATGGATGACTTCGTTGACAATTGCAGTGTTAGTAGTAACTCTTCAACAAATGAGTGGATCTTCGCCCCCTATCCATTTGGAGGATGCAATGTCTCAAAGCGTACTCACAACCTATCCTATTATGCACCTGGCTACTTCAGGGTTTTCGCAGACTTTATGAATGAGGGAAATTGGGACAACTTAGCAGATGCTACTTACAGTCATATCAATCGACTCAAGTCCGTCAGGGGAGGCAACCTAGTTCCTAATTTTTCAAAGGCCGATGGATCGATATCGGAAGACCATGGAAGCTCCTCATCGACGAACCAGAACTACCACTATGATGCTGCACGAGTACCTTGGAGGATTGCCATGGACTACGTTTGGAATGGAACAGGAGCGGCACAGGAAAATTTCCTTGACGATGTAAATTATACCTTCCTCGGTCCTATTACTGCCAGCCAAGTAGGCGATGGCTATCGAGTGCAAAATGGGAATTCACAGTTTTCTTACAATAACTCGCCGGCATTCTATGGTGGATTTGCCTGCGGATTGATGGCGCAGGCTAACAACCAATACAATCGGAATAAGCTCAATCAATTTGCTTCACAAGTCAAGAATACCTCATCTAATTCGGGCTACTACAATTACACACTCACGGCTCTTTACGCGCTTCTACTTTCTGGAGACTTCGACAAGCCTAGTATTTCTAGTGGAAACAATAATAACAACAACAATAATAGTGGACTAGCAGATGGTAATTATCGCATTAAGAATGTTTGGACAGGAATGTACCTGACAGGTGGCGGAGATAATGCTAATAATGCAGCAGAAGTAGCAGAACTTAATGCAGAGCGGGAGGATTGGGGATCCATGAAGTGGGATATTAGGTTGGTTTCTGGATCATCCGACGAGTATTGGATTCAAAGCAATTGGGGAGAATACTACCTACACAATACGGGCTCTAGTTCTGGCTCAGAGGTGCAGACCAGAGATTTTAATGATTCGGATAATGCACAAAAGTGGGTCCTTGAAGAGGTCTCGGGAAATATATTCCGATTAAAGAGTCAAGCGGGAGGAAAATATCTCAATGCAGGAAATACAGAGTGGAATGACGCTCAAACTTTGAACCTCGATAATTCGTGGGGCTCTATGCAATGGATACTCGAGTATCAGGAGCCTCTAGTTCTTAGAGAATCTGAGTCCCAGCCTTCGACGGATGTGTCTATTTTTCCTAACCCTTCGAGTGGCTTGGTGTACATCAGCAATAGCGAAGTAGAGGAGGTAAGGTTGATCGGAATCGAAGGAAAGAGAATTGGAAAGTTTGCAGTTAACGAAGGAAGGATCGGCCTTTCTGGAGTCTCTGCAGGCATGTACTTTATGATAATTGATGGTGTTGCCAAGACATTCATAAAGTCCGGAATATAACGCTGCTTATTTTACTTATTAATACTGTCTAGTAGAAGATCTATATTGAACTTCGCTAGACAGTTCTTTTTGCTTTGCGTCCATTATGTTGTAATGATAGATGAGTACATCGTCTTCCACATCATAGCTTGGTGTCATTCCATTATTACATCTGAGTCTCTTGACCTACTGTTTCAAGATTTACCAAAGCTATAATTACAAGTTTGAGCCGAAGGGTAAGATGGCTTGATGTTCGATCGCATCTTCTTCTGCGATTTAGGATTTTTGGTCGAGGTCAATGTGGTAGTCGCTATGAATAGCAACACAGGTAGGCTTCTTATACATATAGTATAATTTTACATATGTAACTCTTCTTTTTGGATAAAACCATCCTTACTTCTCCCCTTACATTTGTCATATAATTCAAAACAACAAAAATTTATTATTATGAAAACTAAATTTTTAATGATCGCAACTTTAGTCCTTTTAGCAATCGGATTAAATGCTCAGAGTGAAAAAAGTACAAGTAAGGAATTTAAGCATGGAATTGGTCTAGCTGCTGGAGCAACCACTGGCTACGGGCTATCCTACCAGTACTTCCCTGACAAGTTTGGGGTTCAATTGGTATTTGGTGGAATTAAGGCGCGTGAATATGTAAACCTTTCAATAGGGGCAGTTTTAAAGTACGAATTGATCAAAAACGAAAAGGCCAACTTATTCCTATATCAGTCCAATAGTATATTTTATAATAGCTATGAATACAAGGACTATAGTTGGGAAACTGGAGAAGAAACGGGTACTAGTACAACGGAAAGATCGTCGATCTTTAATAATGGTCTTGGTCTTGGGACAGATATTAGTCTTAGTAAGCGTCTAAGTCTGAATGCGATGGGTGGAATAGGATCTTATGATCGTTTTGCAGTGGTGACAGTTACAGCAGAATTGGCTGTGTTTTATAGGCTTTAATAAGAGCTAATATCCAGGATAGAAACTGGATATTAGTTTTCATACAAAGGGAGTGACGATTCACTCCCTTTTTTATTTTTATATGCTAGAGGAAGTCAACCTTTCCTGAACCTAGGTTGTAGTAGGCAGGAGCGATGGTCAATTTTCCACTGTCTACAGCGCCCTTGATAATAGCTGATCTTGCAACCAATTCTTTGGCCGTCATTTCAGCGTTCATTTTAACCACATCATTTACACTTGCTCCTTCGGCAGAGGCTGAGATAGCTGGAGTAATGTGACCTAGCAGGTGGTTTAGGTTATAACCATTGTCTCCTCCTCCCACTGCTGCGGTTACTGCACCACAACTCTCGTGTCCGAGCACTACAATTACAGGAGATCCTATGTGAGCTACAGCATATTCAATACTTGCTATTGAAGAAGAATTTGCAATGTTCCCTGCAACTCTAACCACAAAAATTTCTCCGAGACCAGAATCGAAAGCCAACTCAGGTACTACTCTACTATCTGCACAACTCAAAATGATCGCATACGGTTCTTGTCCACCTGTAAGCGAAGTTCTTCTGGAACTGTCTTGTAATTTGGCGTCTAATTTGTCAATGACAAACCTCTCATTTCCAGCTTTTAGTCTATCTAATACTTCCGTACTATTCATCATGTCTTCTTAGTTTTATTAATTAAGTACTAAAAATATAAATTTGTTTAAAAGAATCTAGACTTTTTCTAGCGCGGAATTAAGATCTGCCTTAAGATCTGCGATATCTTCCACTCCAATACTTAGTCTAATCAGGGAATCAGTGAGTCCTACCCTTAGTCGATCTTCCTTTGGGATCGAAGCATGGGTCATACTTGCTGGGTGACCTATTAGAGATTCTACTCCTCCAAGCGATTCTGCAAGTGAGAAGTAGTGTGTACCACTAAGCACAATGTTAGCAGCTTCCTCAGAATTATCGACAAGGTCAAAGGAGACCATTCCACCGAAGTGCTTCATTTGTTTCTTTGCTATTTCATGATTGGGATGGTCTTCGAATCCCGGCCAGTATACCTTTGATACCTTCTGATGAGTTTTAAGAAAGTGAGCGATAGATTCAGCATTCTGACATGACCTTTCGACCCGTAAATGCAGGGTCTTAATTCCTCTAAGGATTAAGAAGCAATCTTGCGGACCTGGTATTGCTCCAGCCGCATTTTGTATGAACTTGAGATCCTCAAAAATTCCTTGATCTGAAGTGACTACCGCCCCATGAATTACGTCTGAATGACCTCCTAGATATTTCGTGGCAGAATGCAAGACCATCGTTGCTCCGAGATCAATGGGTGTCTGTAGGTAGGGTGAGGCAAAAGTATTGTCAACGCATGTCCAAATATTCTTAGCATTCGCGATATTACATAGTGCCTCGATGTCAAGAATGTTTAGCATCGGATTGGTTGGTGTTTCAATCCAGATTAGCTTAGTTTTTTCAGAAATAAGGGCGCTAATGCTTTCTGCCTTTTGGAGATCTACAAAGGTCATCTTAATGCCGTACTTGGAGAACAACTTTGTCATAAGGCGGTAGGAACCACCGTAAAGATCATTTGTAGAGATAATTTCGTCTCCAGGGTTTAACATCTTCAAGATCGCATCCATTGCAGCAAGACCGCTACTGAAGCACACCGCCCCCAAGCCGTTTTCCAAGTCTGCCAAATTTGCCTCAAGCGCAGCACGGGTAGGATTCTGAGACCTAGCGTACTCGTAACCCTTATGCTGACCAGGAGCATCCTGGACATAGGTAGAGGTCTGGAAGATTGGAGTCATAATTGCTCCAGTAGATGGGTCAGGGGTAATTCCTGCATGGATTACTTTGGTGTTGAATTTCATTTTGTATAGTCCTTATATATGGTGAAGGTAGGACTTAAGTCGAATATCTATGCAATGAAAATATAGGAGTGGTGAATTGGGGTAGCAAACTTAAGGCGTTCCAAAATAAAAAAGGCTGCTCGACAAGTCGAACAGCCTTATATTTTTGGTAACTAACTTGAATTAGTTTACTGAGTCACCAAGTGCTTTTCCAGCTT
>CAZMYK010000038.1:0-14885 GCA_964570435.1 uncultured Saprospiraceae bacterium
TGACAATTATACAGGTAGCCTGCCGCATCATGCACTGCTCCGTGAGTGGCCACAGCACTACCATCTGCTACTAGTGGTACTCGCTCATTTCCTGGACCGGCCATCCCACCCGTTGGGCTGATTAGCGATCCAAAGACAGCATCTAGCCCAAAGACATCTCCCAATATCTTACCAAACCTCAATTGGGCATTACTTGCTGTAAATTCAGGATGTTCACCTGTATTTAAAGCAGGTGAAGGATTGTCAACAGCATGATCATAAACATGTCCTGAATCCTCCTTGTGCTTTTTATAGTATTCGACGCCAGCTACTTGCTTGGCCATAGCTCGATTATATTGCGCTAGCCCAGAACCTGCTGGTAAGCCTCTGATAGATTCGATCTGCGCAAGTGCTTCTTGTAAGACAGTACCACCAGGCCGAGTATAGAGTGTCATCATGGCACTCCTCAAGCCACTGGATTCAGCTCCAGCAAACTGCGAATCGATTAATTCTCTTAAGTTATCTTCAGTTATGACTAGATCTTCTTCACCTTCTTCACTACTGCCATAAATATTGCCAGTTATTGAGTCAGTCATGGTGATCAAGTCTAAGGCTTTCTGAAGGTCATCTCCAGATAATTCCTGATGTAGGATATACCTTAGTCCGAAGGATCTCTTAGCCCGAGCATCCATCGCATCAAGAGCTGCAAAGACACCACTTTCATCTGTACCTGCTCCCTTAGTAGCAGCCCACAGTTGATTGATGGGAGCTGGAAAACTAGACTCCGACCCATATTCGATGAGGAGATAGGCCTTCCACAAGTCGTGTCCGTCCATGTCACCTGCCAAGGCACTAAGCACGGTTCCGTCGCTTCTTAGACCTGCCCTAGAACTACACCTCCGAATTGCATCGTAGATAGCTGCTTCATCGGTCCCCCAACCGTCTGTCGCATCAATAATGATCCGCTTGGCCTCTGCAAGAGAAAGCCCATTAGAAGTTTCAGTATTCGCCTGCAATTGTAGTACTGGAGGGGCCATGGTATTGGAGGATTCTGCATTCTCACCATGTGAAATATTCGTCTTGGTGACTGCACCATCCTTGTCATATTCGCCCATAAAGATCTGTTTGTTATTGTACGCAGTCTTCAAGTTAGGCATTCAATTCATGAAAATCAATACCTTATAAATTAGAATCCATCTTAATCTTCCACTTCCCGTCGATATCTCGCGTCCATACCAAGATGTATTTGCCTCCGTAGGATCCTCTACACTGCCCTACTTCATAGACTATTTCGGACGATACGACTTGCATGAAGAGTGGCTCAAGTTCGAGAGAATACTTCTCGTCATTCATGTAAGAATATTGTTCTACAATCTTTTCTTGGCCTATAACCAAGGGTTTATGGTTATAGTAGACTGCTTCTTTCATATACATCTCTTTGACTAGGGCTAAGGCGTCATGTTGATTACAAATCTTCATCCATTCCTCCCTTCTCAAATCTAATTCTCCAAGGTCAACCTCAGCAACCTGGCTTTCTTCAAGATATTCGAAAAGCACGACCCCTTGCTCTGTAATTTGTATGGCAAAATACTTAGCAGAATTGGCACCAGCATAAGACTTCAAATGGTACATTACACTTGAGTCTATATTGGCAGCAGCAGAAAAATACGTAGAATCAAATTGTAAGGCATCATTAATCCCATTGACAATATAAGTGACTTGATGCTTGGAGGAAGTCTGTGCATTGACGGCGAGGCTAAATGCAAAAAAGACAAGACCTAGGAAGTTCTTCATACCCAAGTATACTTAAATTTTTATAATGTAGCTTAGATTTGGGACTACTTCACCAAAAGTTTACTAGTGTATTCTACAGCTCCCACCTTGATTCTCAAAAAGTATAAACCAGCATGGAAACCTTCTGTCCTAATCTCAACTTCGTGCCTGCCTGTTTGCTTGTAAGTAAAGGCGACTTGCCGCCCCGATTGATCAAAAATAGTAAGGTCTTCACCGTCGACAGTTAATTCTTTTGAAGTTAATTTCGTACTTGTACTGGCAGGATTTGGAGAAAGCTGCAAGTCCTCATTGTCAGGGATCGTTACAACACTAGAACTGCCTCCAGACTCCAGCACTAAATTCGCTCCTTCCTCCAAGAAATAGGAAGCATTTCGTTGGATTTCTGAAAATGTTTGGAAGTCGCCACTTGGCCAGTAAACATGCATACTGTCTATCTCTAGGTCACCAAGCCCAAAGTGCAGCATATAATGATGATTTGAAAGATAGGTGCTGCCTCCAGTCAGTTCCCTTATCATTCGTTTGCCACTTGTAAACACCTCCACCCTAGTGCCAAAAGCGTCTCGATTAGAGATATTTCCTTCTAATCTTAAGATCAAAAAGTCACCAGCACTTCCTTGGTTCATAAAAATAGACGGCCGGTCATTATTCTGCTCTGTGACTCTTACATTGTTCGTTACGATATCAAGTCGGCCATCCTTGTCTAAGTCCGCAACTACTGCTCCTCTAGCTTTACCAGGATGATTTAGCCCTTTAAGATTGCTGACATCAGCAAAATTGTCAAACAAGGGATAGTACTCATAAAGCTTATTTTCCTGAAAATCCTCAGATTCGCTGATGGATCCTTTGGCAACAAAGAGGTCCAAATTAGTATCATTATTAAGATCAGCAAAAAAGGTACCCCAGGCGTAGTAAGGGTTGTTATCATTTACCTTGTAATCGTGAGAAACCTCTTGAAGTGACTGGCCAGCGTTGTTCCTATACAGGATATTGTCTCTGATGTTGGTTAAGTAGTAGTCGAAGAAGCCGTCATCATCGAAGTCGCCGATGGCAATTCCCATTCCGTTCATTGCCGCTGCGGCACCCATCGTGTCAGACATTTCACTTAGGAAGCCATAGGTATACATATACAATTCATTCGTCCCAAAGAAGTCTCCAAAGTCATTGATTACAAAAAGGTCAGGATTCATGTCCCTATTTACATCCGTGAAGGCAGCTGCTAGCGTGCAACCATCATGTCCATTTTCGAAGATGTTCTTATTGACTACAAAGGTCCAATTCCCCAAATTTTCGTATAAAATATTGGGCTTAGAATTGGTCACATTAAAGAAAAACGGCTCCGCATCAAAGTCGACATAGTTACTTACGAAGACATCCAAATCGCCATCAAGATCAATATCCCCTAAAGCTGTACTGGAGGTCCAATTGGTTCCTGAAAATCCCGCGGACTCGGCAATATCTTCGAAACCCATGCCCGAGTTATTTCTAAGGCATATATTTCGTTCTTCTTTGAAGGTGGTGATGAAGAGGTCTCGGAAACCATCATTGTCAAGGTCACCTGCAACTACTCCCATCGTATATCTATCGGCAATCAGATCTAAGCCCATTTCAGTACTGACATCTTCGAAACTTCCGTCTCCTAGATTCCTATACAAATGGTCTTGGTACTTGCCGCCGGTGAAGTAGATATCCTGCCAACCGTCGTTGTCAAAATCAAAAATGGACACACCACCTGCCATCCCATGGGGACTGTAGGTGGTATGTCCAATATTCATTTCTTCAGCACGGTCTATAAAATCCTGTGCTGATATCATTCCTGAAGAAATCAATATGAAGATTAAAATCCTCACATTAATACCCTGGGTTTTGCTCCATTTTGGTATTCGTATCCATCTCGTTCTGAGGGATAGGCATCACCAGTTCAGCAGCATTTGCAGCGAAACCATCCACAGTACCGCCTGTCCTTTTGACGTCATGGATAAAGAAACCTTCGAAGGCCAATTCTCTCACTCTTTCCATAAGAATCATTTCCTTATTTACCTCAGATAACTCAGAGGCACCAGACCTAGCTCTAATGGCATTAAAGTCTTCAAGAGGAGTCGCACCAGTTGTAGTGCCAGCTTCCATATTGGCTTCTGCTCTGATCAAATGCATTTCAGCAAGTCTAATCAAAGGAATGTTTCCAAATTGATTCGTGTACTTCGAAGTTAATCTATCTCCACTTTGTCCACTGGCGTAGAAGAAAGTAGATCTTACATCTGCCTCTTCGAAAAGACTAACAAATGCATCTGTAACAGTGATGTCTCCACCTCTTCCTCCATTTCCTTCGTCAGCATAGTGGTTAATCAGGTCATTTTGTCCATCCTGTGAAGTTACCTGAAAGGCAAATATGTCCTCCGAACCATTCGAATCATTATTGAATGCTCCTCCGTAGGTAGCTGCTAGTGCTCGCCCACTGCTTGTGATTACATTGTTAGCCGCATCCCTTGCTGCTGCAAAATTCCCTAGTTGTAGGTGCACTCTAGCCAGTAGTGCCTCAGCAGCATACTTATCTGCGAAAAATCCGTTTTCATCAGGAAGCAAACCAATTGCCGATCCAAGATCACTAGTAACCAAATCGTAGATTGCACTTGTTGAAGCTCTCTCTAAAGAAAGATCAACTGAGTAATCGGATATTCCAGCAGTCCTCAAAGGAACTCCCTTGTCACCCGATGCGAAGTGTCTGACAAGGTCGAAGTAGCATAAGGCTCTCAAGAACCTGGCTTCCCCCTCAATTCTGCTTTTTTCAGCAGGATCACTTGTTACCACATCTAGATTGTCAAGCACGATATTGGCCTGGTTGATCGTTGCGTAGTGATTCTCCCAAAATAGACGGATAAAGCCATTATCCGCTAGCATTGACTTATTAATCACTTGACGAGGGTCTATGAAAGTACCTACCCAGTCTACCTTACCACCAGATCCAAGTAGATCAGCCATTAGCTGCATTTGTCCACCATATGACTCATCCTTTCCAGCTTCAGCATATGCTCCTGTCAGAACATTCTGAATATTGGCCTCAGTTTCAGTCGCTAGTTCACCAGAAATCGATTGAGCTGGCTCTAATTCTAGCCTTTTTTCACATCCAACCAGGACGAGAAAGGCGAGACCTAAGAAAAATATATAATTTAATTTATTCATTGTTTCGTCGTTTAGAAGTTAATGTTTACACCAAATGAAATGGTCTTAGCTGCAGGTGCAGAATAGAAAGCCTGGCCTGTTGTCAGGTTGCCACTATCAGCTCTAGACTCTGGGTCATATCCAGTGTAATCAGTGAAGGTTAGAAGGTTAATACCAGAAAGGTAGAATTGCGTAGAACTCATCCCTGCAGCCTTCATTAGGCTTGAAGGAAGGTCATAACTAAGTGTAAGATTTCTTAGTCTGATAAAGTCTGCCTTCTCCAACCATCTTGTGGAATGACCTGTACCGTTACCCCAACCTAATCTTGCTTGTGGAACCATCGTCTCATCACCAGGATTCTGCCATCTATTTAACTGATCAACTGTTTGATTGTCAAACCAATCACCATTTGCAGATTGGAATCTTCCTCCTGCATTGTAGATCGAAGCTCCCCATTCACCCATGAAGGTAAACGACAAAGTCACACCTTTGAAAGCCAGCGTATTGGTTAAACCAGCAGTCCAATCTGGGAATGGATTCCCAGCAACAATTCTTTCTGCTTCTCCAATATCATTGGTTGTTTCCCTTGGATTTCCTTCTTCACCGTTCAAGTAATATAGGGCATCACCATTTTCAGGATCTACACCTGCATATTCAGGTAGGTATTGCGAAGAAACTGCAGCTCCAACACGGTTAATGTTTTGACTAAAGATAATGTCAGCATCATCGTTCGGGAGAGAAACGATCTCATTCACATTATTAGCAATATTAAAGCTCGTGGTCCAAGAGAACCCTTTGTAGTCTACATTTTCAGTGTTAAGCAAGACTTCGACTCCGGTATTATCAAGTACTCCAATATTTCTGTTAATAGAAGTTGCTCCTGAACTACCTGGAAGAGGAACAGAGAAAAGTAGGCCCTCTGTGTTCTTTGAATAGTAGTCAATCTCACCTGTGATACGATCCTTGAAAAGTCCGAATTCTAATCCAACATCTAGCTGAGTAGAAGTCTCCCAGGTCAAGTCATTGTTGCCCGGTTGAGTGGGTTGGATACCTGGTCTTTGGTTGTACGAGACGCCTTGGAATAAGAACCTAGACGGGAAGTTACCTATCTCTGAGTTTCCTAATTGACCGTAGCTACCTCTAAGTTTTAAGAATGATAGAGTCGGGTTGCTTTTCAAGAAACTTTCTTGCGAAATAATCCATCCGATAGATGCAGCTGGGAAAGTTCCAAACCTTCTATTACTTCCGAATCTAGAAGAACCATCTCTTCTAATACTACCTTTCACAAAGTACTTTCCTGCAAACACATACTGCGCTCTTGCAAAGTAAGACAAGAAGTTATATGCAGTTAGACTTCCAGATCCAGCAGTAATTTCCGCTGCAGAGTTAATAGTCTGAAAATCATCAGAAGGAAACTCATTTCCTGTCACACTGTTGAAATTCCTAGTTGCTTCGGTAAATTCTGTTCCAACAACTACGTTAACATTGTGTAAACTTCCTAGGTCCTTGTCAAATGTCAAATAGTTCGTGAAGACAAAAGACTCTTGGATTGTATTCGAATTATAAGCAAATCCATTAGTTGACTGGAAGGGAGTTTCAGATCCTCTGAAACGGTCTTCCGTCTGATAACTCATGTCGTAACCAAAGTCAGAATTAAATTTCAAAGAAGGCAAAATTCGATACTCCCCGAAAGCCTTTCCTGTCAGTCTTCTCAACTTAGTGATGTAACTAGCAAAATCCTGCTCAAGCAAGAAATTAGGATATACGGTCCCTGCAAAGGGAGTACCATCCTCTAGTCTATCAGGACTAATCGGGGCCTGAGCGATCGCCTGTAGTGGCGTTGTAAAAGCGTTGTCATTTGCAACCCTATCGATCGTAGTCTTGGAAAATCCAAGATTTAATCCAGCAGTAAATCTCTTACTGAAATTGTGTCTAAGATTCGTCCTGGCTGAAAATCTATCCAGGTCATTACCCAAGATAATTCCTTCTGTATCGTTGTAGGCCCCACCTAGATAGTAGACTGTTTTTTCGTCACCGCCTGAAACTGAAAAATCTAGGTTGGTTTGCGTTCCACTCCTGAAAGTCACATCGTTCCAGTCCGTGTCAAATTCGCTATTTGCCCAATCCGAATTGTTAGAATATCGATCAAATCGACCTTCCACAAATCCCTCAGCGGGCCATCCTCCGAATTCAAGGCCATTAGCAGCAGCTTCAGAAAACAATTCCACATATTGCTCCGAGTTCAACCACTCCACTAGATTGGTAGGCGAAGATGTTCCTCTTGACATATTCAGTGACATCTTGGCTTTCCCGATCTTACCGCGTTTAGTAGTGATAAGAACAACACCATTCGCACCTCTAGCTCCGTAGATAGCTGCAGAACTTGCATCCTTCAGGATATCAATTGACTCGATCTCCGTAGGACTTAATGACAGCAACGGGTTAGTAGGTGCTCCATTATTCGATTCGTTCTGATTGATAAGAGGCACACCATCTAGAACATATAGTGGCGCGCTTCCCGCACTAATACTTGCAGCTCCTCTTACTCTTACTGTAACACCTGCATCAACTTTACCATTGATTTGTGTTACTCTTACACCAGCTGCCTTTCCTGACATGGTACTTTGGAAGTTGGAGATTGGAACCTTGTCAATGTCGGACGATGAAAGTTTGGCCACGTTGTCAGTCAAGTTCCGCTTGCTAGTAGAACCATACCCAATAACAATCACCTCATCCAACAACTCAGATGAAGAAGAAAGAATAATGTCATAGCTTTCAGCTCCAATCAAGGCAATTTCCTGCGTTTCATAGCCAGTGTAACTGACCGTAATAGCAGCTGCATCATCTGCAACATCGAAAGAGAACATACCATCTATATCTGTGATGGTACCATTAGCGGTTCCAACGGCTTGCACCGTGGCACCAATTAAGGCCAGTCCTTCTTCGTCGACGACTGAACCTTTGACTGTTTTCTGGGCATACATAGATAGCCCCAACAGCAATGCAAAAGTTGTAGTAATGAATTTTTTCATACTTAAAGAGAGTTTTTATTCTTAATGTTAACGAAAGATTAACAGTAATGTGACTTTGCTAGTCGATCGCTTGGTTAGAAAAAAGAAAGCATAAAATAAGTCATAATGTTCTTGAAATCATAATTTTAAGCTTTTTGTTTTGTCTTTTCCAAGAGCAAGTTATTTCTTTTTAAGTATTGATTGTCAGATATATATGCGATTCATAAATGTTGGCTACAGGGAGGGTTTTTATTTTACTTCATCGAGGGCTCGAAGTAATTTCTGCTTGCCGCTAGTCGAGGGTTGGAGATCAAGAAATTTTCCTTTGACATTTCTACGACGATAGATAATCACTGTATTATCATTTAGAGGACCAATATTATTCTCGGCCAATTCTGAGTCATTGGCAATGGCTATTGACAGGCACTCTAGGCTCATATTCTTAATTGAATTTTGCAAGTCCCTTTCCTCAAACTGACCTTCCTTGACGAGCAAAAGTAGATGCAGATCATCCGTCGTACTGCAGCATAAATCCTCCAAAAAAGCCAGCCACCTGCGAAAATCAATCAAATTGGTCTTACCACCGACGAAAAATAGCATGCCTCCTTCGGCTTGATACTTCGACACTGGACAAATCTTAGAACCCTTGTCGGGTCCCCAAATATGTCGAGGTAGGAAGGAGCTAAGATCCTCTCCGACCTGAAGACCCTTTGACTTAAGTTTGTCACCTGGATGCTGAGGTATGTTTAGGCCAAGAATAATGTTATGCTGAATTAAGTAAACTCCATTTTCCAATGCCCCTCTTAGCACACAGCTCCCTCCTCTATTTGGAGCAGATTCTCTATGTTTTGGGGTCAATAGGATGTCATCATCGAAAACCCTCTGATCTAAGTAGTAGGGGTAGCCAATTTCTGGTTCAAGTACGGAAAGATGGATGTGGGCGGGCGTATTACTTTCGGGATATGCACCCGGACGGCTTGAGTAAATAGCGTATTTTCCATCTTCATCAGTTTTGACCCAACCTCTCAGATCTCCATGAGGTGTACTGCCTTTGTACCTCCCTTCATCATTGGTCTGGTAGTAGTATATAATGACCCCACTTACCGGCTTGCCATCACCAAGATTAAGTACCCTCCCTAATATCACCATCCGCCGCCGCCCATCCGTCCATGCTGAACTTGTGTCTATAGATTGCACTTGAGTGGGCATACCTTCATAGAATAGCTCTCGACCGTCGTATACTCCACCGATTAAATTAGATTGGGACTTTAACCCATTGGATAAAAAAAAAGCAATAATAAATATAATTGTGTATTTCATTGGAGCAAGGTAGAGTATCTGCTCAGCGTTTTCAAGCACGAAATGCTCAGTGGTTTAATTATCAAGCTATGCGGTGTCTAATCAAGAAGATGTTGCCACTTAGAACGATAGTGCCTGCTCATACGTATGATTTTGCCATCAATCATTTCCACATCATAGTCTCCATTTTTTCTAGATTTCATGGACATGATCTGACTTGAATTCAAGATCGTGCTTTTATGCACCCTAATAAATATAGCTGGATCGAGGCATTCTTGCATCCCCTTGATTGTTCCTGGATGTAGGTACCTTGACGTCTTCGTGTGGATAGAAAGGTAGGGCCTCTCTGTTCTGATAAGGGTGATTTCTTCGACTGAGATCTGTAGGAAATTTCCTCCATGCTTGACCTTTATGTTTTGCGGGAATTCCTCAATAGTCAATTTTCGAGCATGAATTGTATATAGGGAAATAAAGTAGATCAGAGAAAACAATAGGTAAAATTTACCCATAGCTGAATTCAAAATCCTACTAAAGTCATGAGAAGGGGTGAAAAAAAGTCTACTTAGTCCGCAGAAGATCAAAGTAAAAACAAAGAGATGGATAGCAGAAATAGTTAGGGAAAGTAAGGCCTTTGTTAAATTGTTTGTAGGCTTCTTTAGTCGCTTGGTAATCAAGCCTACAATTGGTATAAAAAGCAGCCATATGATATTATAAGTAGAAGATTCGGATAGATAAAATGAAGTCTTCCTCGCCACAGTAAAAAGGTAGTCCTGGCCTATGGACAGAAAGTAGGCTAGTATGAAAAAAATCAGGTAGCTCTTCTGATCAATGCGCAGTCTAGCTAATTTCTTTGGTAAAGATCTTAAACTAGAAATTTGCATACTTTTCATATCACCTCGTTATTTCTCTGCCATGTACTTTTTCAAACCAGACAGCGCCGTGCTTTTGATTTTGTTCTGGATAAATGGCGTCCATCCCAATAGGGCGCCAGGAAGACCCATCGCCATTCTAGACCACTTCCAAACATCAAACGAATCTTCGTGCTTCGAGATTTTGCCGTCTTTGAATTCAAACTTGGCCTTGATATGATTTTCGACGATTCTTTTCTTAGCTCCAAAGGGGTAGGTTGCAATCCAATAGGCTGAACCCTTCGTTTCTGATGCACTCACATCCTTGAACTTAATATCGATGTTCCCTTTCGCTCTTTCCAGTAGCATATGCCACATGCTGCCTGCTTCTTTAGCTGAAAGAAGACCAAAAGCGGGATCTTCGAATGTCATCTCATCATGGTAGCACGCCACCATAGATTCAGCATCTTCATTGGCAAATGCTGTATAGAATTTACTAATCAACTCTTTGTTACTTACTGACTGTTCCATAGCTTGATGATTTCTTTTTCCGTATTTAATAGTGCCTTCGGATTAGCCTCATAGGTTTCACGCTTACTGTCTGTAATGGCACCTGAAGTCCACCATGAATAAGTGTCTTTAACTGTAACTTCAACGGGTCGCAACTGTAGACCTGCATCCAAAGCCGCTACGTTGCTGACTCGGGACGAACCATAATTAGAGCCCGTCGGAGGGATCCAAGGTACCAGGTAGGGCACTCCATTTTTTTCTAAGAAGTCGTAGTCATCTATATACACGAAGGTTGATTTTGCATCAAAAGCTTTGGCTGCCTTGTCCACAAATACTCTCATTGTTTCGGTCTCACCGGGACCTACCAAATTATAAACACCACCTACTTCCTTCTCAGCCTGATCAATCATAAACTTGGCTACATCCCGAACATCAATGTATTGAACAGGGTCTTCTGATTTTCCAGGCACTAGGACTTCTCCACCCTTGGCAAGGCGAATGGGCCAGTAGATAAATCGATCTGTCATATCTCCAGGGCCAATCATATAGGTAGGTCTTATCACACAAACTCGAGCCTCACCAAAAGCTGCTTTTGCAGCCTTCTCAGAAAGTGTTTTCATAACACCGTAGTCGTATTCCATCTTCTCCCATTCGAATTCTAGTTCAGTTGGTGTCTCCTCTACTAGCTTGGTATCCTCCCTAATCCCATCTCCAAGATATGGGTAGTAAACACCGGTAGAAGAGGTATACATGTAAACCCCTACTCGATCCTTAAGCAAATTGGCAGTTGCCTCCGTCCACTTCACATTTCTACCCGAATTGTCTATCACCACATCCCATTCACCATCCTCGATTGCTACAAGATTGTCTTCGCGATCGCCTATCAACATTTCTACTTTGTCAAAGAGGTCTTGATGGATCGTAGGTTTGGTCTTACCCCTGGTAAAGGTTGTAATAGAATGTCCCCTACCTAAGGCTTCCGCTATTTGATGCGGACCTAGAAAACTCGTTCCTCCAAGAATTAAGATCTTTAGTGCCTTAGCAGGTGAAACTTGCTGTCCACCAAGCTCTTTTTCAGATCCAGAAGTACAAGAAACTAAGACACTTCCTAGGACTGGCAGAACGACTGCTGATTTAAGTATGGATCGTCTCTTCATAGGAAAGTAAGATAGGGAATAAACTTTGACTTCTAAATATTTAAAGTATGAGATGTGTCTTTGGCAAAAGCCCATCTTCCATGCACATATTCAGACCTAATATCGAACTACCCTCAACTACACCAAAATATAGACGTAAAACTGAGTCTAGTATTGGTCCACCAACACCAAGTACTTGACTTTCTCACTCCTTCTTACGTACTTCACTATTTCATTAGGTTCGGATATAATTCTAACTGCATCCGCATCATATAATCCCTGAATGAAAAGCGATCTAAACTTCTCAGGATCCATGGCTTTTCCGTTCACAATAACTCTGACTTCGTCATGATTTAAATTTACCCTGACAGAGTAATTTTCCAGCCTGTGGGAAGCATCTATTTTCAGTACCTCTTCGATTGATAGGGAATCCGGATGTGCTTCGATGATAAGTTTAGAATTTTGGGCTTTAGCACCATTTGTCCGTACTAGGATAAGAAATAGGACCGCTGTGAAAAACGTAAAATGTTTCATAGGGTGTGATTTTCAGTGATTAATGATACGAAATTTAGAACTTAGCAAAGTCATCAACTTTCAAAATTTTAATTTCGACTTTCAACTGTGACCTATTAACTTTGGGTAAATTGAAAAATTGGTGTCCTTTAATACAAAGTCATTATTATGAAAGTAAGAAAAGTGTTCGCATTACTACTTTGCTGTTCAATATATAGCGTCGCTATTGGTCAAACCATCACAGTGGACCTCCAACTACCAGACCTGAAAGAAGTGCAGACAAAACTGAACGGTTTTAATACCGGACCAGCAATGAATGAAATCTTCGAGGCAACGGCGAATCCAGTAGATATCGTGAACAATTGCGCCGTCCTTCCAGCTCCCTTCAATACCATCAAAGATTGGCAGATTACGTCAATGAATCCTAAGGCGGACTTTGCGAATAAGACCGCAGAATTAAAACCTGGCACCCTTAGATTTCCTGGAGGTACCATCGCGAACTACTACCACTTATACAAGTATGAAAATGGAGTCTATGACCCAGAAGATCCCCAATATGCTCCTGGATGCGGAACTGTAAGGGTAGAAACTCAAGCCTATCCTAATGGCAATACCATCGGTAAGCAATATTGCAATCTCGATAACAGGGTGAATCTAGAAGATGAAGAAGACAATCCCAATAATATCAATGGTTTTGCGAACCTCGTGAAAGTTATAGAGGGCAAGAACCATATGCCGCACGACTCGAGCTACAAAGTGGATGTAATATATGTGGCTAACCTACTTACCCATTTTCAATTTAAGTTTGGCAACAACACGCTTAGGCAGGAGGAGTTAAGCCCTTCTGACCCTGACAACATCCTTAATGTGGCCGATCCCAATTCACTATTTGAACTTTACTACAAAGAAACCGAAGATGCTGTAGCTTACTTGATAGAAAGAGGGATTAATGTGGTAGGTGTTGAGCTTAGCAACGAGGTGTACTTTGCTGTTTACAGGAACAACAACAATAATGTAAGTGCGGAAAAATACATGAAGCTTGGAGAGATTTACGCTGCAAGATTAAAGAATACGTTCCCCGAGATGAAAATTGCAGTAGCCACAGAGGCGGCAAATAAACCATGGAACACAGCCCTTGCTGAATACACTCCAGCCTTCTACGATGCTATTGTCCTACACAATTACTACAACGAAACAACCTGCATCAATCCAAATGAAACTTGTGGCACTGAGTGCTCGTCCAACGTGCTGAACGACCGTGATTGCAGATTTGATTGCGGTAAGTGTGCGCTTGGGGACTATGTGAAAAGTGACTTAATCGGTGTTTTTGAAGAGGCTATTGAAGCTTTTCCGGAAGATAAGAAGATCTGGATGACGGAATGGGGGATCATTTCGCCCAATGGTCAAGGCAGCAACCTTGACTTCCTTAATACATTCTTGTATTCGTCATTTACCCTAGAACACTTACTCCAACAGTTCGAATTCAATGCCTTACATGGAAATAAAATAGAATATTCAACACATCACAGGCTTGGTTTCAAGATCAACTGGTCAGTGGTGCAGCAAGATATTAAGAATGAAGAGGCAATGATCAGGTCAAACTTCTACAGCTTCAAATTTCTCAATGACATTTTCTTCAATGATAACGTCCACCTAGATAATAGTCTGGAAATCTTAGACTTAGAGGATCCTACGGACGTATTTGCCAAGTCAATTGTCACGAGAGATGAAAATGCTGATCTATTAGTAAATATTTGCTACTCGAACAAAACAGCACAGGAAGTTCCAGTCTCATTGAGAAATAATAATGAAGTATTTATAATGGATGAGTACTTTGAGGTGAAACCAGAGGTCACAGCTTCTTACTTGAAGGGTAACGCCTTATCAGCAAGTTTTGGAATCACACAATTCAAGGGTGAAAAGACAGATGAATCAGACAATCCTTCATTGCAAGTAGTAGAAAATGAAGTGAGTGACACTTCATCAATAGTCCTTCCTGCCTATAGTACAGGTGTATTTACCGTAAGACTAGACAACCTTATCACATCGCTTGATGAGCAAGATCATGATCGATCCCCCATTTCCATTTATCCGAATCCAAGTGAGGGCGTACTTAATATTTTATCGCACAGCCAAGAAGTTAATCAAGTTACCGTATTTGACACCCGTGGCCAACTGATGCTTACAAGAAAGGTCTCTAGTGATAGCAATCAAAAAATCGATCTTAGCGGTCTAGAACAAGGGACCTATTTTATTAATGTCTCTGGTCCTGAACTTTCACAAGTGCAAAAAATCGTTAAAATTGACTAAGTGAGAATTAATTAGGTTTTATCAGTCTTGAATCCCTTGCGAGTCATTTCTCCCCAGCCCTTGTTCTGCCCTGAAAAGTGGTCGTAATTTCCACTCATACTCCACTTCACTGTGCGAGGATGATACTTAATTGGCTCGACTAAGGCTGCCTTAATCAGGGTCCAAAGATCGCTCTTGGATTCGTACTTGTGGTAGGTCAGTTCCTGAATTAAAATGGCGAAAATGCTGATTGAAATTGCAAAGGTGTAGACAAGTAGTAGGAGGGCGAAGAAGAATGGCCAGTTTGCAAGTCCTAAAACTGCTACAATTAGAAAGAATATCAACCCCCC
>CAZMYK010000039.1:0-14770 GCA_964570435.1 uncultured Saprospiraceae bacterium
GAATGTACTCTCATAAGTCAGCTCTCTTCTTCCATCAAGAATCCAGCCCAGGAGTAAAATGACAGCAACAATGATTGCTAGTTGACCAATATTAGAAACGAACATGATGAGGCCTTCCATGCAATTACCGATTTGAAAAGCTAAATGCAATCGTCTCTTTGAAAGACTTAAAAGCAACCCTTAATAATTTCATCCTTTGTATCGATACAGTTCCCGTAGCTCGAAATTCGGTAGGGATGTAGTAGTCTCTATGCTTGATCTTGTTCCGGATTGCCATACCAGATATGATGACATTTGGCGCAAAGGTATCGTCCGGTATTGATGTAAAAATGTCCTGAAATTCAGACCTCTTCATCAACCGATAGGGTGCATTTACGTCCTTTATACCCCGACCGTAAAATAGGTGTATTGATTTTTTAGCAAAAAAGCTGACCACCCTTCTAGGCATTGGCACATCAAAATTGAAGGCTCTCCGGCCTATAATAAAGTCGTAGTGGTTTCTTTCATTCCACAACTCTTCGAAGTACTTAGCCTTCATTTCATTGTCCGAATCAACTTGGAATATATACTTTGAATGTGCCTCTCTGTAACCTTGCAAAATCGTTGCGCCGTGACCATTATTCTGCTTGTCGATTATCAATAGCTCGGGATAAATATCTTGCACTTCAAGCAGCTTTTCCAATGTCTTATCCTTTGAGCCATCATTGTAAACGCGCAATTCAAAATCGACCTTCAGATGCCTAAGGGTGGAAGCCCAATCTTCGATAACTGTCTGGATGATTTCCTCTTCGTTATACACAGGAATAACTACACTTAATTCTTTAGGCATTGCTCTTTTTTTTAACAACCAGAATTTGGTGCATTAAGAAGATGGTATCGTAACTGATGATATCGAAATGCTTACTAAGAAGTGCAGAAATATCATCCTTACTGAAATCCTGGACGTGCCATTCAGACAGCGCTTCTTCTATCCCCTTGAAGAACAGGTTAAATAGTCTAAGCCTAATAAGCCACTTCTTGATCTTGTTTTTGTGCTTCTCTATTGGTACTGTAATAATAACAATGGTATTGTCGCCTACGGATTTTGCAATATTATCGACTGCTGCTTCAGCATCTGGTATGTGCTCAAGCGTCTCACTACAGATTAGAAAAGATGGATCATCTTCTAGATCTATAGGACCTTCAGTTAGGTCATATTCGTAGAGACCTACTTCGGCTGGAAGTAGAATTCTTGCTGCGCTGATGGCCTCTGAAGAAATATCGAATCCTTTATATTCGTATCCAGGACACTCTTCGCTAAGGTATTTCAGCAAGTTCCCTTCTTCGCATCCGACCTCAATAATATAATTACTACTTACAGACGAAGAACGTTTTATCACCTTGGAAATCCTCTTGAGTCTTCGCTCCTGGATAAGACCAGCAATTCCATGGTAGGGAGTTGCATGTTTTTGATACATTTCGTTATTCCAAGACTTAGAACCTATCTCACCCTTCATAATCTAACATATATTTTTTGAATTTAGCCATACTAGCTCCTATGACTTGGTGCATATCGTAGTATCTGAATTCTGCTAGTCTACCGACAAATGTCACGTCCTCTTCTTCCTTAGCCTGGCTTCTGTATTTCTGATACATTTCATCAGAATGGACATTTCTAATTGGGTATATTGGATTATGCCTACTATCAGTGTTACTAGCGTACTCCTTAAATCCTATCGAATTTTCGAATTTCTTTTCAGGGGTGAACCACTTGTGTTCGTGAATCCTCGTGAATTCTTCACTCATATCGGTATAGTTCATTACTGCGTTGCCGATGATATTCTTGCCGCGAAGTTCCTCGAACCTCAGTGTTCTATAGGGTAGGTAGCCAGCATTATAGTCAAAGTAGTTATCTAGCGATCCGGTAAAAACCAAGTGCTTGAAATTGAGCCGCCAGGCGTCCTTGTACATATCAAAATCTTCACCAAGCGACAGATGTATATTGTCACTCGAGATCATTCTTTCTACTAGTTTTGTATAGCCTTCAATCGGAATTCCTTGAAATTC
Source organism: uncultured Saprospiraceae bacterium (assembly GCA_964570435.1). GTDB lineage: Bacteria > Bacteroidota > Bacteroidia > Chitinophagales > Saprospiraceae > Portibacter. The sequence continues at coordinate 2,047 of CAZMYK010000039.1, forward strand.
ATCGTTAAAGTAATTGTCATTGTAGTTAAATCTGATAGGTAATCTTTTGGCTGTAGAAGTCGGAATTTCAGTAGGATGAACCCCCCAATGCTTGATTGTGTAGGATTTATAAAATGCTTCGTATAAATCACGGCCTAGATGATGTAAGACGAATTCTTCAAAGTTGGTCGGACTAATATCTTTAATTCTGACACTTTCAATATGCTTCCTTGCTTCTGATGGGCTGAAGCCCTTGCCATAGAACTGATTAATGGTATGCAGATTAATAGGCATTCCGTAGACCTTATTCCCTGTCCTAGCCTTTACCCGATTTACATAATTATTGAAGCGACTGAAGCGGTTGACATATTCCCATACCTCCTTGGAGTTGGTGTGAAAGATGTGTGGTCCATATTTATGGACTTCTACCTTCGATATTTGATCTTTGTAGGTATAGCAATTACCTCCTATATGATTGCGCTTGTCCACCAATCTCACCGTGAAGCCGCGATCAGCTGCCAAGTTTGCAAAAGTGGCACCTGCAAAGCCACAGCCTATGATAAGGAAGTCAGTTTTCTTCATGTCATTGGATTTATCCCAAACTGCTTCTCTAATTCCTTGGAATCATCAAGATAGAAATCAGCCAACTTGTTATATGCTGCGGACTTTTCTACCGCCCTTCCTGTGCTATTGTGTTTCACTTTTAGAATTTCACCAAAGTCATGTGGAGCTAGACCCAAGTAATTTGCAATGTCCTTCATAGTGGCACCTGCCTGATGACTTTGGAGAGCACTTGTTTTGTAAAGTCTCAGTTTATCGCCAAATGTTTTCTTCCATTTTGGCAACTTGTCCATATGGATGCCTTGCGATAATATCCTAGTTTCTTTGCCCGCCTTGAACTTAGATATTTCTTCATCAACAAAGGATTCGATGTCCCCTAGATCATAACCCTTTCTACCTTCCTTATGAAACCTGTGAAGCATGTTATAGTGGGAAATGAATCTTTCGGCTGGGTCTCTGATGAGTAATATCAATTTCACCTTGGGAAGCAATAGTTTTATAATTCTAGGATCAGCTTTTACAAATGTGTTTGCAGTGGCCTCACCAGTAATATATTCAACACCTGGTCGAATCGACTTCTTGAATTGTGAGGGATGCATATGTTCATCCTCCCCTAAATCTAGCCAATTCCCCACTGCTTCTTTTTGGTTTAATCTCGGGAACAGATTTATATACTTACGGTAGCCCCAAATAAGCCGATGGATTTTTTTTGAATTGAAGTATCCTGGCTCTTTTGTCTTGCATGGTAATACATGCGGATGCTCATTCAAGTACCTGTATAAAGAGGAACTAGCGCTCTTGACACCTCCTATGATGATAAATGATGGCTTCATGATTCCTTTTTTGCAGCGAGAATTACATAATTTAGCCTACCTCTCTTATACAAAAGCTCCTGGTAGAAGCCACCTCGTATAATCTTAGAAGAAATCGTTTTTCGAATTCCTAGGTGACTAAGTCCAACCAAAATTTCTGCAAAGGCTATTCGAATTAAAATAGCTATCATGCTAGGTAACTTGACAAGGTGACTTAGGTCCCTTACTTCCTTGCTGGTGAGATCCGCTTCATCTAGGTAATCCGAGCTAAGCATCAGTTTCTGCAGCTCCCAATCACTGCACTGTCTACGAGTGACAAAATTTTGCAATGGCGACTTCAATACATCTTCAATTATAATCAATTTCCCATCCTTTCTCAAGGACCTTACCAAGCCTTGCATTGTCCCTACGATATTTGGACTATGCTTCAAGGATTCAATGGCGACAATACAATCGTAGGTTTTCTCAGGAAGACTATCGAATGACCTGACTTCGAAGTGACAATTACTCGATTGGTCCCTTCTTTTTAAGCTTTTGATTGCCGCCGCTATTTCACTATTGCTTAAGCTTATTCCTGTCACTTGTAGGTCTTGGAATTGGCTCGCAAGGAGAAGACTTCCATAACCAACACCACATCCGCAATCAAGCAAGTTTCCTTCCTTAGGCAGGTCGTAGTTCTTTATGAGATATTCATATAGGTTCTTTGACGAAGTATCTTCATAATTCAACGACTTGTGAATAGGGTAGGCCTCTTCATTCTTCCTTTTGGAATTTAAAGAAAGTAGGTGGTCATATAGCTGGGCTACGTTACTCATTTATTATTTTCCAAGATGTATATATACTCATGGACATACTTCATCGGAACCCATGACTTATAGACCTTTAAGTAATTAAGACGCCGAAGACCGAGGGACATAATTCTTTGCCGCTTCCTAATGGGGTATTGATCCGGTAAAATTTCGACAATCCCAAATCCAGCGCTCTCAAAAGTAGAAGACCACTCTTCTTGAGACTTGGCTCCCTGATGGCTGGCCTTGATTTTTGTTCGAAGTATCTTTTTTGATAACATCCACGTCCATCCATTGATATTCCTGACCAGGAAGCCAATCTTTGCGCCAGGCTTCGCAACCCTCTTGACTTCTTCTAAGACCTTATCTAAGTCTATCATTCTTTCCAAAGACCCCAGGCAGGTGACCCGATCAAAAACACTGTCCTCATAGGGCATTTCCTCAGCATTAGCAACCTCTATGCTTGCCTCGGGTAGTGTGATCTTCGCTTTGGAAACTGCAACATCTGAGATGTCAAAACCATATAAATCTGACTTGTATTCACGCGCAGCTTCAAGCAGTCTACCTAATCCACACGCAACATCTAAAACCTTATGGTCGCTCTTGAATCCTAAGACGCTTGGAAAAATCCTATAAGCTCTCAGTGGTCGCAGGTAGAAGAAGCCCCGCAGGCTATAGGTCTGGTTAAACCAATTCTTGATGGTCTCTTGTTCTTTTTGCTTTGCTTCAATATTAACAGGTAGTGTCATATTTTTCATTGCTTAATAATTTAATTAGCTAGGCTTTCACACATTATAGATAACATTTTCTCAGCTGTAGATGTCCAGTTAAATGGATCTAGAGCATGCTCATTCATTTCAAAGGTGAACCCATGCTCCTTCAGAGAAACTAGGGTTCTAGCCATTTCTTGGGCATCGTATGCAGGAATGACCACCCCATTTTGATTGCTTACAATAAGCTCTTGTATTCCGCCGACATCAAACGAAACTACAGGGGTCTTATTAGCGAGTGCGTCCACTACAGACAAGGATAGATTCTCAATTAGCGACGTACTTAAGTAGACATCATAATCGTCATAAGAAATTTCTTTTTTATAGCCACCGTATTGGACGAAGTCAAACTTATCTAGACCTCTTCGAATCGAATCATCAAGACTCCTACCGTAAATATGGATGTCGATCCCCTTCACTTCCAGGCCTTCTAAGAATCCAAATACTTCAATTGCTTTTTTATACTTCCGATGGTCAATGTTTCCAGCCATTAGTACCTTCAAAGTGTTATTGTGCTTAACTCTTTGACTTAACTTGCTCACCTTCTGGGAAAGACCGTTTCGCACTACAGATACCTTGGAAGTGAATTGCTTAATAAAATCTAATTTGTAGTCACTTACACTAAATACGTAATTTGCCCTACTGAAAATGGAGCCGTAAGTGGATATCATCTTATCGTCCACAGTGTTCGAAGTCACACCAAGGTCCTTCATTTCCGGATAGTTATCATGGTAGACAAAAAAGTAGGGCAATTTAGTACTTACCAAAGCCCTTGCGATATAGAAATCTCCAAAGGCAAGGGTATTATCATCCGAACATCGGTCCAATAGCAGCGATAGTTCTTCTTCATTCTTAAAAGTGTAGAACTTCGTTTCTTGCAAGTTGTGATGGCCTTCTTCGTTGCACAGGATCGTCACGTAATCGAATATTCCCTCAAAAATCTCAAAAACCTTTGCAGTAGCAGTTGAGCCTCCAGAGAAGTTCAATCCGAATTTTTCTGCAACGAGGAGCAGATTTTTACTAGCTAGTGTAGAGTATCTTTCTTTGATCAGGCTTCTATTTTGTTTGCTATTTTATTAAATCTGATGTACTCGATCGTAGAAACAGAAAATGAAAAGACAATGAGAATGGCTCCAATTGCAAGGTTGACTTCTCTCATTCCACCCTCCAATACTAGACCTAGTAGGAGGGAAACGAAGAATATTCCTGCAATCGTCGAGGCATAGGACTTTTTGCTTTCTTCAAAATCAGGTTTCGGAAATAGGTCAATTCCAAACTTGTAAAGATACCGCAAGAGACCAGGTAGCAAAATCCAGAAACCCAGATCATGAAAAAGGTAGTACCATGAACACATCAGGAGAACGAAAAACGCATCAATCTCCATGTCAAAGTATTGTCCGAAGAGAGAAGAGTGGTCAAACTTTCGTGCCATCCAACCATCTAGTCCATCCAAGCAAACCACCAATATTAATCCAACTACGAATAGAAAATGAGGCACGCCAAATATGAACAATGCAGACAAGAGGAGCAATCTGAATAGTGAAATCCAATTTGCATATCCTGCGAATGGTTTTAGGCTTCCCAAGGTAGCTCTATTCTGTATCATGAATATGCCAAATGATACCAGACCTACTATGATCAGGTAGTTTAGATTTCGCAAATAGAGCGCACAAATGGTCACTCCTATCATAGCGATAGCATGGACACTGTTCCAACTTTCTATTCTAGCTCTATTTTCAATTGGTCTCATCATCCACTGTAACTTGCCCAAGCATCATGGGTCTCACCCAAGGTAACTTCTATTTTACCTGAAAAAACACTTGCCGTTTCCTTCTTGACTTCATCATGGATATACTTGGCTATGAACTCTGTAGTAGTCAGATGCCCTTTGAATTGAGGTAGTTCATCGAGGTTCTGGTAGCCAAGTTCTTTTAATACTATTTCTGCAGCTTTGTGAGCATATCCAATATCGATTACGACATTATGCTTATCTACACTATCACTGATAAACTTCACATCCACCACGTAGGTCGCACCATGCATATTCTGAGCTGGGCCGAAGAACGGATCAGGCAAGGAGTGCGCTATCATGATAGATTTTCTAATTTTTACACTGTACATTTCTTAATATTTTATCATCCATATTAGACCCTTGTTCAGCCCACCTTTTCGCAAGTCATTATAGAAAATGGGAGCTTTTTCAAAGTCTATAAAATCGGATATCAATTTGTCATAATTTTCCTCTTCTAGCATCCTGGCAGCAATCTGCTTTCTTTTTAGATAGGTCATTTCAGCACCAAATTTCTTTGGTATTTTAGAAACCTGGCTACTGATGATACGTAGTCTTTTGTAGTGAAAGTCCTTACCAAGCTCCAAGTTGATCCTTTTGTCACCATACCAACTCAGTTCGACTACCCTGCCTTCCTCATTGAGATGATCTATACAATACTGCAGACCGCTTTGAGTGGCGCTGCTATGAAAAATGACATCGTATTTAGCAGATTCCTTGTCCACTATGAAACCTAATTCCTCTGCTTTCAAAGACCTCCATTGATCTGTTTCTATGATTGAGACTTCCTTATCAAAGTGAAGCTTAAGTGAGAGTGCTAGCAATGAACCAATGTTTCCGAAACCACAGATAGCAATTTGGTCTGAATCATGTAAGTCTGCATCCCAAATTGCATTCAGGACAGTTTCCATGTTACTAATCAATGGGCTTCGATAAGTTGGCACCTTCTCTTTAAGTTGAAATAGCTCCTCGGGATTGACTTCTACGAGATCCTGATGAGGATGCATCAAATGATAAGCACACTCGTTGTCTGATGCTACAAGTGAATAACCGTAGCTGATGGGAAAGTTGAAGTCACCATGCATGTGAGGTACTTTCATGTGCACATACATTTCCTTGGGTACCTCCCCTCGACTTACCAACCTTTCCGTTCCAGTGGAAACAAGTGAGTACTTAGAGCGCAGTGTTTTTCTTTCTAAACCCTTAGATCCATTGGAAGTGACATCCCTTATGATGGTGGCCTCCTTATTGATATGAAAGATGGACCTAGCAATCATAATTCAGATGTTATCATGAAGGAATCACCGACTTGAGTCCAGATTGAATTTTTGAATTGAGTCGCTTCAGATATGCTATGCACTTGGGGTAGGTCTACGATATTTTTACCACTTCCTATCACGATGGGAGCATAGTGTATCTGAAATACGTCAAAGCTCTTTGAAGAAAAAATATTACTAATTGTCCTTGAACCTCCTTCAATAAGGATTGACTTTACCCCCTTCTTGTAGAGCTGTTGTAGGAGGTCACTGGTCCTTTTTTCATTATCACTTCCAGAATAAAAAACAACCTCGTCGATCGCGTCGCAGGCTGAGAATTCAAAACAAGAGTCTCTTAGTAGGTAGGTTTTGGAATTCTTAACTGCCTTAAGGTCTGAAAAATCACTTGTTCGATTGCTCAAAATCAATCGTATTGGGTCTTCACCCTTGACGTGCCTCACATTAAGAGAGGGTTGATCATACTTAACAGTTCCTGCACCTACCAATACGGCATCACTGAGGGCTCTAAGTCTGTGCGCGTGCACTAGATTTTCCTCATTCCCTATCCACTTAGAATCGCCATTGTGTGTGGCGATTTTCCCATCTAAGGTGGAAGCGATGTGCACAAGTACGAAGGGCTTCCGTCTCTTGCTGTGGTGGATGATTGCAAGGGGCCAATACAGTTTTAGCATATCCAAAGTCTCTCTAGATTCTGTACTCTTAAAGTATAGTTCCATGCCATCAAATGGCAACTTTATTGAGGACCATGTAGGCTCTTCGGTTTCCAATCGAGCGTCTGATTTGACTAGTATTGCTGAAACGCTTGTCGAAGAGATGCTAGTCAAAGAGAAGTGTACCTGGAATCCACCACTGCCATATGTCCAAGCTAAGACCTCATGGTCATAACCACTAGTAGAGCGCAACTTCAGTAAATCGCACCATAAATTTTCTTCGGCCGGCCTGTTCATCTATACTGCTTCGAGCAAGTGCCCGAAAACATCTTTTTTGGTTTTTAAATAGTCTCCGTTTATGTCGTTAGGTGTGATTTCTATTGGAACCCTCTTTTCTACTGTGATGCCTGTATTATTGAAGGCTCGCAGTTTGTCAGGATTGTTGGTCAATAGATTTATTTTTTCTATTTGAAGATGCTTGAGGATTTGAATAGCAACGTCATATTTGCGGCCGTCCTCGTGAAAGCCCAGTCTTAGATTTGCCTGAGCAGTATCATAGCCCTTGTCTTGCTCCACGTATGCCTTAATCTTATTAATTATCCCTATTCCTCGACCTTCTTGTCTTAAATAGATCACAATGCCACCATTCTTTTTAATATACTTCATCGCCATTGCAAGTTGATCGCCGCATTCACATCGTAGCGAACCAAAGAGATCTCCAGTGATGCATTCTGAGTGAATTCTCACATTAACCGCTTCATCTCTGTTGATTGTTCTTGATTTCAACACTAAGTGAGGCATGGGGTCTTCTGAATTAGCTGAGTATGCAGAAAGTTCGAAGTCTCCATATTTACTTGGCAAGCTGACTTTGCCGTGTTCTCTTATTTCACTATTCATATTCGCATAGAATTTAAAGTATTCAATTAGATGCCTTCCTCAAATTGAAATTCTTTGGATTGTGATTATGAAACAAAGACTAAATTTATCTAAAAGACTGACTATTAGTAGTTCAAATTGTCTTTCGCTTGTTTTCATCCAGAAAGTTTCGAATCGGAATCCTTGGGGCTATCAAAGTGAGGGTTTTCCGCATCTTTTTACAATATTAACCAAATAAATAGCCATCTACGCTGCGATAGAGGGTAAAATTAGTATGTGGTGTATGCAAGGAAACAGTTTTTTAGAATAAGCGGGGTCTCAGAGGGCATTGAGACCTATCACACAGTCAATCGACGTTTCGAAGTATTGCAAAAAAATGCAAAATGATTATACCCTGAATTGAGTGAAATTTACAACTTGTATTCAAGTCCCTTTTAGGGTAGGTGGGACCTCTCTGAGGTCAGGACCAATGTGTCTCTCTGTTGCTTTATTAATGGGACCTTTCGGAGGTCCTCAATCGATCCTTTCTTGTCAGACCATTTTTTCATCGCCACAGGTTCCTGAAGATGGCAAATCGCTTCCACAAATAGAATCATCTTTCTTGCCTCATTCTTTCCTTATCTAAGCCGAATCTACTGCAGGTTTCCTCGATAATCTCCTTTAGGGGTCTTCCATCGATGCTAAGAAGTCTAAGTGCATCCTCTCTTCCTATATTGCCGACCCCAGGAACATAGGAATACCCATTAATTTTGAAAACCTGTAAACAGCCGAGGGTGTCAATTCCCTGCAGGGAAAAAAGGGAACCATGCCTTCTCTACTACCCCCAAATCAACAAATTTTCTCGAGATGTCGAAGTACTCCGTGGATTCGTTATATCTTGGTTTGTCTATGTCTCTTATGTACAAAGAAAATCCATTGAAGAAATTCTCTTTCCGCTTAGTAACATAGAATAGACTATCATTCCTAAGGACAATGATCTTGTTCTTAGACTTGAGAGAATCTAGAATCGCACTCTTGGATTCAAATTTAGCCACCTGGAAGTCAGCGGGCTTACTACCTATTGAATCTAAAGAATATTCAATCTGCAAATTGAGCGCATTGTAAGTCAGTTCGTAATAAATTGCTGTATCCAATACAAGCACATCTTTTCCAACACCATAGCCCATAGATTGATATTCCATTAGATCGAACAAGGCTCCATCCAATACTAAGGTCCCATCCTTTTTAGTGTTTACAAGAGAGCAGCTGCACATCACTAAGATTAAAAAAATGAAGGATGCTAATTTATACAATGTATTGTAGTCTGGTCATCAAAATGCAACCCAAAGGTCTATCAATTTCTCAGCAAAGCCTATGCCTTCATTTCCCTTTCCACAGCGGCCACAAAGTCCTCTTTCTGATCAATATGGATTGCAAGCACATTGAACTTCTTCTTCCTCCCATAGAGGGAAGTAAATTCTTGTTCTGCTTTCATGTGAAGGAGGAGATTATGACTATCTAAACTTCCTAGCGGAGACAATTTTTCGTAGCCATCCTTGCCTTCAATCGACTTCCTACTTTGCTCGATACGCTCTATATCTTCTAGATTGACAATCGCCTCACTCATAATTCCGTAAGGAAGCGTGATAGTATTTTCAGTGAAGGAGACTGGCCGCATCCTAAGTGACTTCATAAATCCCAGCATCTGAAATAGGGTATAAATATACTAATCCCAGTCAGTACCCAGGCCAAAATCTCACTCCACAATGCAAATACAAAGTGCATTGCGAAGGTCTCTGCAGCAATAATAAAAATCAAGCCACCAAAGAGGGCGGGACTTCCACTCTTTCGATGATAGGAATACTCATTCTCAGTGAGGACCTTAGACTTCCAACTTAGCAAACTGTAGTAAATCACTGAAATTTCAGTTGTCAAGAGCCTAGCAGCGACGCCAGGCACGAGCTCTTGACAAGTTTTTTGCAGGGTGGAATAAAAGTCTCCATCAAGCCCCTTGTTTAACTTAAACCTCCTCAGCGCACTTACTACCTTTAGAATAAGAAAAGAGACAACACCTAATTCCAAGACAGGAAGTCCATAGGTCCGAAATACCTGAAGTATAAGCTGGTCTTCACTCGGAAGAGAAAACATGCCTACAAGCATTCCTATGATCATAACTGGAAGCACAGAAAGTCTTGGAATCTTCGTCCTACGGATGATTAAAAAGTAGATAAAAGGAATGGTAACAAGGAGGTCCAAACTCAACATGAGAGACATCCTTGGGTCCACCCTTAGGTAGATTTCAGACTTTGCGAAGAAAAAGGCCGTAAGAAGAAGTAGGGGAATTACAAGGAGGTAAAAATGTCTATTTGTAGCTAATTTTGCATTCATAGGCCACCACTTTTTTGTGTTCAATTTTACTCCACAAAAATACGACTTTTCCTGCTACTGTTCAACCTCTTGCTCACGAAAAGAAATCAATTCTGGAACATTTTGTGGGTTTCGAAAACAGTAGAGCATGACTACCATTCCCTCCCCTTCCCTGTAGAAAGAAATCATCTTCGCGTATGGATAAGTGGATACTTCCTTACGAGGACGAATATAAGCTTCGGCTCCCCAATCTGCATTCTTGTCGCGCAACTTTGGATCCCTCCAACCGATCACTAGAACCTCCTGGTCATCATCGTTGGGAACTACATTATTCAACAGCCGATTGAATTCGAGGTGGGGATAGAAAGTCGCAATCGGAGAGGTGATCGTATCATGGTGGAAGGCTACCAATACTTCCATCTCATTCGACTTCACCTTGATCCTAGTATCGTACTTGAAAAATTTGTTCTTCCCCGGTTTCAAAAACTTGGTCTTATTCTCTGTTGGTGTGAAAAAGTCCAGATTCATTGCTTCTAGCTCTTCTTCAATCATACTGATTCCAAGATCCTTTTGTCCAGAAATCGAATAAGAAATTACGCAGAGAAATAGCGCTACTAGGATTTTTGCTTGAGACGGCATAGGTAATATTTTTAGCTTCCCTACAAGGTAAGAAAAAACAGGTCAAGAATGACTATTTTGAAGTCCTATCTGATAATCGCCACATCACCTGAAAGGGTCTGTACTGTTCCATTCTGAAAGACAACTTCAACAACATACACATAGATTCCCGATGTCAATCTTTCCCCTTCCCGACTCCCATCCCAAAACATGTTAGTGTCTTCAAAGTCGAAATTCCGAGCCTCATAAATTCGATTGCCCCATAAGTCATATATACTATAGGACTGTATCGAAGCGAAGGCGTCGTCACTCCTATAAATCTCAAATGCATCATTGATTCCGTCATCGTTGGGAGAAAACGCGCTTGGAAGGTAGAACTTAATGGTGCATGATTGATTAAATTCAGGGTCATTAGGAAGAAGGCAAACATTGCATTCGTCTAAGACTGATGGTCCATTAAGGACTCCAGCACAATCTCGGCATGTTGCATTGAATAAGGTATCCCCTGGCATCAAGCAGACTCCACACTCATCCATAACAGATATCCCATTAGGGATACCAGCACAGTCGGCGCAGGCCTTATTGAAATCAGGATCATCAGGAAGCAAGCAATCACCACATTCATCAATGATGGAGGCACCGTTGGGCACACCGGCACAATCGGCACAGGACTGATTGAAGGTCGGATCATCTGGAAGTAGGCATACACCACAAGAATCAACTATGGATGAACCTCCAGTGACTCCAGCACAATCAGCGCAGGTGTTATTAAAATCGGGGTCACTCATTTCTAGACACTTGCCACAATTATCAATAACCGCAGTCCCATCAACCGTTCCAGCGCAATCCGTTTCTTGCAAGACTTGGCAAAATTCTTCCCAATCTTCCTCCACTTCAGTTTGAGTAAAGGCAAAATCTGCAATCACAATATTTTTCACCCATCCTGGAGAAGCTTCATTCCCTACAGCGGGATCATCACGGAAGAAAACTATGACATCATCAGTTGTGTTTGGAAGGTAGATCGGGTTGCTTGAGTCGTCATAGTCTGCAAAAAATTGACCATTTACATAGATATTCATCGTCCCACTGCAGGTCCTTGTTACTACAAATTGGTAGAGGTCTACGGTATTAAAAAAATCCGTTTGTCCGACAAGACCATTTGGCCAAAATTCCAAGGTCCCGTTTGTTGGTTTGTCCGTCAACTTTACATAGATACCGTTGTCATTAGCAGGAGTAAAATTTAACAATCTTACCCAACTTTGAGCACCACCTAGGTCCTTGATATTGAATGTAAATTGGATCGTGAATTCGCAATCTATGAATCCATCGTTGTCGAATCTTAGCCCAGCATTGTCAAAGTAATGATAGCCATCGACATCGAAACTCATGGGACAAGTAGTAGTGGGCACTGTAAAATTGTCAAAGAAGCCCGTTTCTCCAAGATCATTTGCTATGGGATTCAAGGCATCATGTATGTCATCCATCTCATCAAAGCTTCCTGCGAGTCCATAGCGAAGAATCGTCTGGCCTGAAACACTCTGTAAGTAGACACCAAAGAGCAAGAAAATAAGGAGGGTTCGTATAATTGAAAATCGACTTTTATTCTTCTGTTCTAGCATTAATCGGTCATTAATTATGGACGAAGTTAGATAACATAAGGAAACAACCTAAGGTTATTACCACTACTGCAATGAATGTAGCCAAATACCTTGTACTTTATGATTTATATAGTAGAATTATTGTACATTATCAATTCATAAAGCGAAGTGCTTGGCCATAGTTCAAGCACCTCATAAAAATACTTTCTACGATGAAGACATCATTTATCATCCTACTTCTAAGCCTAATTTCGATCACTACCTATGCCCAGGATGGTGCAGAAAAACCTAAAAACATGGACCAAAAAGTGCTCCGACACGTTGTATTATTTCAGTGGAACGACGGAACTTCTGAGGAAACATTGAAGAAAATCCAAGCTGCATTTTCAGCCCTACCCGCTAAAATTCCGGAGATATTAGACTTTGAATTTGGGCTTAACAATTCTCCTGAAGGCCTAGACAAGGGTTTCACGCATTGCTACTTAATCACCTTCGCCGATGAAAAAGCAAGAGAGATTTACCTTCCGCATCCCGACCACCAAGCCTTTGTTAAGTTGATCGGAGACCATGTCAAGGATGTCCTAGTCGTCGACTATTGGACCGATTAGGGCCAAAATTTGTTGTGATTATTTGAAAGACTTGTGTGATCCATCGCAGCTC
>CAZMYK010000040.1:0-14742 GCA_964570435.1 uncultured Saprospiraceae bacterium
TGCTTCACTGTAATTGGCAGCATTAGTTGCTTGCTCAGATTCTGGATACAAATAACGAACTGGATACTGCCCCTCATTTAGGTTGTCAGGTCCAGGTAGCAGGACTGGAAATCCACTTCTTCTCACATTGAACCAAGCTTCATGACCATTTGAAACCAAGGAGAACCACTTCTGGGTCATTATCTTCTCAAGATCATTCGACCCATCAAGGGCCACCATGGCTTGTGAAAAATAGCCATCAGGCACATTGAGTCCGAGGTAGTTAAAGTGGGCTGTGATTCCAGATTGGTAGTAATCTTCCACATTGCCATCGATTAAGCCTAGGTGGGCAGCCTCTGCTAGTGCAAATTGTTGTTCTGAGAAGAGCATAAATTGCATATCGACTCCGTCCGGAACGTCCCTATAGATCTGCCCAAACAAAGATATTTCACCCAAGTCGATTCCATTAGCACTGATCGTTTCTCGACTTTGTCCATTCACTAGTCCGGTAAATTGTGGGTCTCCTGCATTTGCACTTTTCTCAGTTGGTCGATATACGATTCCTATTCGCGGATCATTCCATGACTTAAGAACTTCTTCCACCTTCTTGGTCATTCTATGCTCTTGATACAAACCTAGAGAAAACTGTGACACAGGATTTTGATTGGGAGCGGAACTTAGGTATGGAAGGATGGCATTTTCACCATTGGATAACATCAAGTCTCCAGAATTTACTAATGCTTGCAAAGCGGAAAAGTCAGAGATTTTATCTGATATTCTTAAAGTATATCTGACCTGAAGCGCATTTGCGAATCGAACCCACTTGTCAAGATCTCCATTAAACATCACATCCCCATTAAGACTAGCGTTTGTCGAAGATAGGGTAGCTACCGACCTCCTCAATACCGCCAGCAAACCGTTCTGTGGATCCGTGTAGATAGACTCTTGGGTATCATACTTTGGCTGGCTAAGACCTTCTTTTGCTTGTAAGGCCTCAGAATAGGGAATATCACCCCATAGATCAGTCAACTGTGAGAAAATGTAGGACTTCATAATATCTCCAACCGCAATATAGGCTTCGTTTGTTCCATCGACATTCTGCATGGAATTGATATCAGTCAGGAGACCGTACAAGATCTTCCAATACTCCGAATTAGTCCCCATTTCATATCGATCGATTCTTTCGAATTCAACACTAGCAGCAAACTGTGCCAAGTAGTTAGACAATCGAAATCCTTGTGTGTACGTATTTTCATTTGCAAGAACCGATATAACATTGGCCAATAAGAATTGAGGGTCGATATTTTCAGAGGAATTTGGGTTGGTATTAATTTCTTCGAAATCCTGGGTGCAAGCTCCGAAAATGAGGAGTGCACTCAATATTATATATGTGTATTTTTTCATCGTCATTAATTTTTAAAAGTCACTTTTTAGGCTTAATCCAAAACTTCTACTTGATGGGTAGGACATATCCTCCACACCATAGGTGAAATTTCTATCCTGCACACCGTTCAATTCTGGGTCCACATGAGGATTTTCGGTAAATAGTAGGAGGTTGTTTCCGACTAATCCTACTTTCAAGCCTTGGAAACCAATTCGGCTTGTGATTTCTTTATCGAAAGTGTAATAGATGCCCACTTGTCGTAGCTTGACGTATGAAGCATCGTATATCGAACTTGCCTCATTTCCACGATCGAAGAAGTTGTTGTAATACCTACTTGCTGAGACAGAGGTCGTGTTTTCAACATAGTTAGGGTTTTCAGCAGTCCCATTATTAACCAGACCATCGCCAATGATACCCTCTTCTCTACCTACTAAGGTTTCTTTGAGTACCCCTGCTGTATTGCCTAGAGACCTGGTCCTGGATGCGATGACTCCTCCCTGCCTCCAGTCTATCAGAACATTCACAAGCAAGTTCTTGTAAGAGAATTCATTACCAAAGCCAAGGCTAAAGTCAGGATTGTAGTTGCCCAATAAGCGAAGATTTCCATCTTGGACAGGGAGCCCATTGGCTCCATAAAGCGTCCTTCCATCCACCTCAACAAAACCAGTTCCGTACATGTCACCAACTCTTCCACCTTCCTTAGCTATGTAGAAAACTTCATTAGAGCCACCAGATCCACCGAAGAACTTTGCCGACCCTGTCACAAATTGATCAACTCCCTCAGGCAAGGCGGTGACTTCACTTCTATAGGTTGAAAAATTCACAGTTGAATTCCAATTGAACTTTTCAGAGCGAATAATCTTTCCACTTACCCTTGCTTCTAATCCACGAGTCGTCACACTACCACCGTTTTCAATAATGTTGCTAAAGCCGGTAGAATTTGAGATAGGACGTCCTATAATCTGATTCACGGAAGTATTCTGGTAGAGAGAGACCTCGGTTTGAAGTCGAGAACCGAAGAACCATAGTTCTGCTCCTAGCTCCAGGGCATTTAGCCTTTCTGGTTTTAGTTGTGAATTCTTTAGTACGGTCTCATTCGTTACCCTAAAAAAAGATCCATAGTTCTGGTTAAATTGGAAGGTATTATTAAGCTGGTATGGATCCGTGTCATTTCCAGCACTTGATGCGTTGAACCTTACTTTGGCAAATGAAATAGCCTCGGGAAGTTCCAGCATATTGGACAATACATAACTTAGTCCAGCAGAATAGTAGGCGAAAGAATTATTGTCTGCAGGGAGTGTAGAAGACCAGTCATTTCTCACCGTCAAATCGAAATATAGTGACGACCTATAACTAATATTTCCAATACCATAGACTGAATTAATCCGTTTAGTGAAGTACTGTGAAGTACCTTTCAAAGGATTCCTAGAATTAGCAAGTGAATAGATCCCAGGAATAGAAAGTTGCGAGGCTTCAGAAAAGGCATAAGAAATTCGTTGATCAAAACGATTTGCACCAGCAGAAACTGAGAATCTCAGATCATCACTTACCTTGTCCTCATAAGAAATCAATGCATCCGTATTAATCTCTCGATAGGCAATTTTATCCTCCCTGTAGGTACCGAAAGGATTACGATTAGTACTTACAGCTCTTCTGAATTCCCTACCATCGTTGTAGGTATCTATTCCCGTTCTCACCCTAAAACTTAGTTTGTTAGTAATGTCATACGTAACGGCACCGTTTCCGAGAACTCTATTCTTATTAAATGAATTTGTATTCTCAAATAGTGTGAGATAGGGATTGCTTAACCATAGATAGTTGATGTCAAAGTGCTCAAGGCCGTCCTTACCGTTCTGCCAATATTGCTCCAGAGCTGCTATGTCGGTTTGTCGTCCCGTCCAATTGAACCCATAGACAACATTTTCATATCCGTAGCCAAGGTTCGGCCGATTTCCGCTCCGCGTGTTGACATAATTGAGATAACCATCAAATCGGAGGCGCGATGTCATTGCTTGGTCGATGGACACTGAAACACCATCCCTCTTTAGGTCTGTGTTTGGTAATATTCCTGTATTCCTTAGATTATTGTAGGCCACTCGAAGACCCCAGTTTTCACCTCCATTGCTGATTGCAAAGGAGTTCTGGTTGGTATAACCTGTCTGAAAGAAGTCCCTTACATTGTCGGGTCTGGAGATCCATGGCGTAGCTGTTATCGGAGTGAAAGACCCATCTGGCTTCCTTCTAACTAGGATGTCACCGGCTCTGACAACATTGCCATCAAGGTCCACAGAAGGACTATCAAATTGGTTCACTAAGAGACCCTCATCTAACTTAGGTCCATAGCTCGCCAAGCCACCATCATTAACACCTGCTCCAGTACCATTCTGAAAGGAATATTCACCGTTCGATCCTCCTCCATATACGTTTTGGTAGTCGGGCAGGGTAAGAAGCGTTTCGAAGGTAAATGAATTGCTTACAGAAATGCCGAGTCCCTTTTTTGTACTTCCCCTCTTCGTTGAAATCAGAACGACACCATTTGCGGCTCTAGAACCATAAAGGGCAGCTGCTCCGGCCCCCTTTAGAATGGAAATAGATTCTATATCATCGGGACTAAATTCAGATGCTCCATTCCCAAAGTCCACCTCTTGCAGGGCGCCATTATTAGTAAGGTCACTGGTAATCAACTGATTACTAATTGGCACACCATCTACAACAAACAAGGGCTCATTTTGACCACTTACAGAGTTCTCACCACGTATGATTATTCTGGAAGAAGAACCTACACCTGAGGAGCCATTAGTAATTTGGACTCCAGCAATATTTCCTGCTAGAGCGTTCACTAAATTGGTTTGTGGAACTACCCTCAATATTTCTCCATCGACTTTTTCAAGTCCGGCACTAAGCGCTTGTCTTTCTCTCTTAATTCCTAGAGCAGTAACAACCACTTCGTCCAATTGGCCAACAGATAATTGCATTTCTATGACTTCTTGGATATTCCCATCAACAACCCCAAGACGCATCGTCTGATAGCCAAGGAATGAAATTTCAAGATCGAAGTCTTCCGTTTTAGTTTCAATAGTAAAATTGCCACTCAGATCAGTGACTACAAAGTTTTGAGTCCCAACTTCATTTACTGTTGCACCAATTAAAGGGAGGTTCTCAGCATCCACCACCATGGCAGTATAGCTGTTACTTTGTCCAGAAAGTGCATTGAGCACCATCAGACATAAGCTAAATAGTAAAAATCTCATCTTAAACATCTAATTATTTGTTCATTATATATTCACGTGCTGTAGCTAGCAGCTGGGCACGTTTTTCTAGGTCAATACTCAATGGCAACTGTGCCAATCCCATAATCCTCCTCATGACTTCTAGTCCAGCACATTGCTTGGCAAGCTCGAGATCTAGCGGAGCAATTTCAGTATAGTACTTGTAGGCATTGAAGATGGTTTCTACAGATTGGTCCGCCATCATTAAGTGTGCCGTCGTAACTCCGATTTCAAATTCTGGGTAACCATGGAAGCAGAATTCTGGATCTATGATTTTTACTCCTTCTGGTGTTTTTAGCCAACTTCCTGGGAAGTAGTCCCCATGAAGTAAGGTGTCACCATCTGAAAGATACCTTTCGCCTAATTCCCTTACCTTCTCAGCCAGCTCTGGGTCATTTTGAAATGGCCTCGCAACATCCGCAAGACCAGGAAGAAGGTCATCTAGGTTGAGGCCATTTTCTTCCATGAAGGGATAGATGAACATGTGCTCATGATTCAGCTTTCTCATTTTTACGTTAGAAATAACCTTGCTTGCATCTTCCACCTTATTTTCAGTGTGCAAGGTGGCGGCAAATTTCATGATTTCTTTAAGTTCACCGTCTGGAATATTAGCCTTATTCTTATAGAAATAAGAGTAGTCCTTTCCAGCCCCGAGGTCTTCCATTATTAGGATGTTGTTCGTTGCATCCACACCCATAATTTGGGGCGTCATACCCATGAGGTAGTCATTATCAGCGATTGCAGCATAGAATTCTGCTTCGCGCTGGACCCTATCCTCTGGTGCTGCGACTTGGGGATACTTTTCGACGTAGTCTCTGCTCTGCTTCAGGATGAAACTCCGCCTTTCTGTGCAGATTCGAAGCGTAAAGTTCATATTGCCGTCTCCAGGCACGTGGAAGTGTGTAAGGTGTTCTCCCTCTAGTAGCCAAGCTTGTGCTTGCAGGTAGGCCGTTAAGACCTTTGGGTCTTTTTCTAACTTGATCATTTCAGTGATTTCATTAAATTTTTGTGATAATTTTGCGTTATATCGTAGCAATATTTTACAGGAAATCCAGGTTGATCACCACATAGTAAATATTGCTTATAGTGCTGCTTATGATTTGGGTCAATGGTGTCATTTAGGTGGATCTCAAATCTGGCATGAAGGTTCTCAGAAATAATGTCCTCTTCCTTGATGAGGTAGTGACTTGCTAACACATCGAAGGGGTTAAAGCCATTTGCTCCAAGTTGCTTCCATTGTTCTAACCAAGCTTGAGAATGTTGCGCAAGCCATTGGCAAGCAGGACTCTTTGTCGACAGGTTATCTAGATCCTCTTGTTTGATCCATTCCTTGCTACTAATTTCATAGGGACATAGTGTGACCTTGATTCCCGCTTCGAAAATAATTCTAAATGCATCATTATCTAGGTCGAAATTAAGATCCCAAGCTCGCATTCCGGGGCTTCCTATGATGAAGTAATCTTGAGCACTGCGACGGCCAGCAACTAAGACGAGCTCCTCAATTTGCCCAGCTAATTCTGGATACCTTAGTAAGAGAAGGCCAATGTTTGTAGCAGGACCGATGGCTAAGATCCTAAGCCGATCTTTTTTCAAAGCTTCGGCCAATCCTTCCACAGCAGCATTGCTTTCGACAAGGTTCAAGTCTAGCGCCTTTTCGGCACCCTTGAAAACTGGGATAGCTACTTGAGCAAATTGCTCAACCATGTATTGGCAAAGGGAGAAAGCATTTTCAAGTGAGGTATTGCCAAAGACCGCACTAATGCCCATGATTTCAATAAGCTCACTTTGCATCAACTGCAGAATGGCAAAACCATCATCGACATCTGAGTAGCCATCTCGATTTCGCGCATCACGCTTCATTCCCACTGCAAGATCGGTATCTATCCAAATTTTTCTGCGCATCATTTAACTTTTTTCTTGCTTACTTGCTGTTAGTTCTTTCCAGAATTCAATCTCGGCCTTTACGCCAGTATTCGAGTCTTCAATGAAGTCGATCTTTTCCTTGTAGATGGTCAGCTTCCCTGGCTCCATATAAGCAATCTCATCGCCCATAAGAATCGCTTCTTTAAGATCATGCGTAACGAATAGGGATGTGATGCTAAATTTGCTGACCAATTGTCTAAACAAGGCTTGCATATTTTTGCGGGTTCCAGCATCTAAGCTCCCGAAGGGCTCATCAAGCAAGAGAACTGAGGGATTGGTTATAATGGCTCGCCCAAATGAAACCCTTTGTCGTTGTCCGCCAGACAACTGGTGTGGCATTTTCTCCTCCTGACCGGCGAGCTCCAAGTTATCGATCATCTGTCCGACTTTGTCCTCAATTTCTGCCCCCTCCATTCTCTTGATCTTTAATCCAAATGCTATATTTTCAAATACATTGAGGTGAGGAAATAGGAGGTCCTCCTGGTAGAGGTAGACGATGTTTCTTTTTGATGGATTTATCTTTGTGAGGTCCCTACCTTCAAGTGTAATCCTTCCCTTGTCGAGGTGGACAAGCCCAGCTATCATCTTCAGCATCGTCGTCTTTCCACATCCAGACTTCCCCAGAATGCTAAGTGTCTTGTGCTTCTCTAGGGTAAGACTCAGGTCACTTACGACGGCTTCTTTGCCATAACTTTTTGCTATATTTTCTACCTCTAGGAACATCAGATCAGTTTGTTAAATACATATCGTTTGTTGATGTAGATCATTACTACCGGTGGAAGGATGAGCAGACAGCAGCTCATTGCACCGAAGTAGAAGTTAGATTCTTTGATGAATAGGAAGACCTTCACGGTGAGGGTCTGTACCTTTCCTACCCCTATGATGGATGTCAAGCCATATTCAAACCATGATATCAGGAAGGTTTGAAAGAAGCAGACCATGATCAGTCCCTTGGCCATTGGAAATAGGACCTTCCGATATCTTGTCCAAACTCCACCACCCATCGTTGATACTAGATCTTCATAACTTCTTATTCGTTCATTCCAGAAACTGCTGAAGAAAATCAAGGCATATGGAAAGGCGATGATAAATTGTGCAAGAATGACTCCTACAGTGGTCCCAAATATTCCCATTCTAAGAAAGTAGTAACTTAGACATGCTCCGAATACCACAGGCGCCATAATATATGGGAAGTAGGTCAGGAGGGTCAATAATCTCTTCTTTGGGTGGAAGCTAACAAATCTGCTAATGATGAATCCACAGAGCGTTGATGACACTGCAACACTTAAGGAAATCAGGAGCGAAATGAAAAAGCTTTGTGTCAAACCACTTTCGGTTCCTAGCACCTTGGTCCAATTCCGAGGCCCGAAATAGTCGGGTAGGAGGTCTGGGAATCTCCAGTCAGCTGACATTGATAGAAACAACAAATAGAAGAATGGAAACACAATCGCAACCATGTACCCCGCTAATATGAGTGACTTCCATCTACGCATTGGCATCTGATTTTCTATTCCAGAATAGGGCAGTAGAACCCACACTTACTATGATGGTGTATATGACTGCAACCACGTAGCCTTCTGATATCTTTGTCAGGTCGAATTGCTTCAATTCTCGCACGATGAGGACTGAAAGCATCTGGGGTGACTCTTGGCCTAGAATAAGGGGCACCTCATAGGCGCCCAGCATGAATATAAAGTACAATGCGATCAATGTCCATGTCTTTTTCAATAGGACAGGAAGACTGACCCTCCACGTTGTTTGTTGCCTGCTTGCCCCCAAAGATCTCGAAAGGTCAGCGAGCTCTGAAATTCTTTCATTGGCATAAACATTCAGGAATAGCAAGAGGAAAAAGGGCATTACAACACTGATGAATACTAAGATTATTCCGACAGCTAGTGAGTCATTGATGAGGTCCGGAAAACCATTGATCCCACTTGTAATACCAAGTCGATTGAAGATTCTGGAAAAAAAGCCTGACTTAGACAATACTTGGAGGGTAAAAAAGGACGCCACGATTCCCGGTATTGCGAGTGGCAAATAGATCATGAAGGAAAGCAATCTTCCTCTGAGTTTTCTTTCAAATGCTAGAGTGAACCACAGGGCTATTGAAACAGATACAAGAATGGATATGAATGAGATCGCAGCACTGTAGACCAAGGATTTTAGAAATTCACCAGAAGAAATGACCTCCTTCCAAAATTCTAAGGTGAAGCCATTGTTAGCAACACCGATTACTCCGAAACTGTACATTGCTGAGTAGACAAAGGCTAGAGCGAATGGGACAACGCCGATGATCATGAAAAATAATATGCCTAGTCTACCCTTATTTTTCAATTACCTCTGATCTAAAATCTTCAAAAAGTCTAATCATATATTGGGGATCTGGTTCCTGTACGGCCTTGTCCGCTAGGTCAGCCATTTCAGGTCCATACCTTCGTCCTTCCCTCATTGAAAACTTATCCTTCCATTCGGCAGAAAGTTTATTGAGGTCAAGGATTGTATTGGAATCCATCTCCTTTGGGTCTGCTTTTTTCAGCTGTGCCTCAGGTGACATCAGAAAATTGATGACCACCATACTTCCTACCTTATTGGGCGAATTGTAGGCTATACCTAGGTAGTTAGAGTTTTTAATGGTTCCATTCTCCCAGGCATAGCCCTTTGTGGATTCGGAAAACAAACCCTGACTAATCTTATCTTCAATTCCTCCTTCACCAAATCCATAGCCTAGGTACAACTCTCCACTGGCATACATCTGGTCCATCTTGGTCTGCTCCTTAGGAAAGGTTTTTCCCTGCTTCCAGAAGGTGGGCTTCCATTCATTGATCCACATCCAAAGTTCAGTGGATAGTTTATCATACAGTTCTTCGTCGAAGGGGCCGTTAAGACCATTGGGTGATCCAGAAAGTTCAGCAAGCAGACTTTTAAGGAGGGTCATGCCTGAAAAATCATTTGAAATCGTAAAGGTACCTGGAAATGCCGTCAGGTAGCCCTCAAGCTCTGACAAGTTCTTTGGTGGAGTTTCTACCTTCGTAGTGTCATAAAATAAGGCAAACTGGCTGATACTCCATGGTGCCTCCATGTAATTCACTTTTTGTTGAAAATCGATACCTATAAATGGGTCAGAAAAATCGACATATTTTGCATTAGGTAGAGATTCTACAAAGGGACCCCACAGGCCTTCAATCTGTCTTAGTTGGAAGAAGGTCTCGCCATTAATCCAGACCATGTCCACTTGGCCTGACTTTACAGCGGCTTGTTTTTCGCCCATGATTAGCTGCACAATTTCTGGACCCTGACCTCCTGTGATATTGAGATCGATATTGTATTTTTCTTTGACGTTCGGAACAACGTATGTGTTTATGTATTTATTGATAGAGGGATTGCCCTGCCACATCATGAAATTGACCTCTCCTCCACTAGCCAATTTTTCAATTTCTGACCAAGAGGACTCGGAGAGACTCGGTGACGAATTATTGTCGTTAGACTTGCAAGAGCCAAAAAGTAGTAAAGCGAATAATAAATACCTCATGAGGTAGCTTGTGGAAGTGAAAGAAATGCAATTGAAGAATTGTTAGAAATGAATTCTTAGCAAGCTACTGGAGGTCCTCTAAGGACAAGGTCTCCTTTGGACAAAGTCGTTTGCCAAATATGGCATAAACTTAATTCTAAATCTATTTTTTGAGCTACGAAGGCTCTGATCCTTCTGCGAACTTCAAGTCCGAGATTCACATCGGACATTATTTCGCGAAAGTCACGCAGGTTATTGATGTCTCGTAACTTCTCAAGAACCACTACATTCGCACCTTCTGAAAGGAAATAGTGACAAAGATCGTCTTCTAGTTCGCTACTTTGCCAACGTAGTTCCTCAAACTTTGATTGATTGAATTGAGACTTGTGTA
The DNA here is from genome assembly GCA_964570435.1 of uncultured Saprospiraceae bacterium. Lineage (GTDB taxonomy): Bacteria > Bacteroidota > Bacteroidia > Chitinophagales > Saprospiraceae > Portibacter. Next base: position 10,455 of record CAZMYK010000040.1, read on the forward strand.
AACCGATCAGGTAGGCGCCATTACGATAGGTCGGGCCGAGGACAGCCTTCCGATTTAGGACAGCAAGCTTAACGTCTTCAAAATCTACCTTGCTGAGCTGTATACAGTCATTCCCTACTGTGATTGCAGCATCGTACCCGAGCGCAAATGTTTCTTGGAAAGCATTGCCTAGCTTTTCACCAAATGTATCACCCACTTGCTTGTGCTCATCGAAGGTAATCAAGTCAAAACTTGAATTCTTAAGAGTCCTAAGTGTTTGATTTCCGAGAAATTTCGATATGGAAAGACGCTGCTTGATTGTCGACTGTGCAGACCAAGACTTATGTCTAGCCTCCTGCTCTGCCGAGCGGCTGAAGTAGATAATTGCTATTTTTTCAGATTGGCGCACTCTCAAAATTAGTCAAATAATCTTACCGTACAGAAGAATCTAAGCTTGCCGTCTTGGCATGGACATTTTGAATCACTCATTCTAGAGCTGTATTCCCACGGTGAAATAGAAACTCCGGCCATCACTTGGAATAATACCTGGTCCTGGATATCCAGTTGCCCTCCTAGTAAAATAGGTAGAATTGAGCGCATTGTTTAGACCTGCATCTACCTTGAATTGCTTCCATTTGTAGGAAACATTAAGGTCAAGAATACTGTAAGAGGGAATCACTCCGATTACCCCTTCTCTACTGTCACCTTCTTCCGGCACCGACGAATTCTGGACATCTGTGAATTGACTTGAAAGGTAGGTGTATTGGATATTCGCTAGAAAATTTTCATATCCTAAATTGAAACCAGTCTTCAGATTGATTCTAGGAATGAATTCGACTTTTTTTCCAAGTACATTGTTTTCTTCAGATGCCGTATACCTCGAATCAGTCAGGGACATATTGCTGAAGCAACTGAGTTTCCAAGCGGAATCTTTCGGAAGAAGTTGTACATCTATCAGGGATTCTAGACCGTAGATTACAGCATTGCCAATATTCTTTCTTACCCGATTAGCACGTTCGTCCAGAATAATCCCGATTCGATCATTGTAAAAGACAGAGAAAATGCCAAGGTCATAAGATATCCGATCTTTGTACCGTCCTCTCACTCCAAGATCAGTGGTGAAGCCCCGTTCATCCGAGATTTCTGGGTCTATGATAAATGTCGGGTTGACGGTTCTGATATCACTGAAGGTCACCGATCTGTAATTCTGAGATAGATTTCCATAAGCATTGAAGACCAATGTGGGTTGGTAGCTAAGCCCCAAACCCAGCAAGACAAGACGTCTTGGAAAAGCCCTGTTGTCTTCAAACTCCTTGTTGGAGATGGCATTTCCAGCAATGTCATAGATCACACTATTGTAGGTGCCTAAGGAGGCAGTCTTGATGTATTCCATTCTCATTCCTGGGGTGATGGAAAATTGATCATTGAGGTAGAATATATTTTCGCTAAACAGTGCGATGTTTTGATTCGGAAAGTCGAAACTCGATTGACTAGCATAGTCTGGAAAGGCCTCATTTCTGAATTCAAAGTCGGCACCCGAACCTAGGCTTCCAGGACCTTGCGAGGATTGATTGTTGGCATTGTATAACTTGCTACCAATCAAGAAAACGGACCTTCTATTTTTGATTTTATACCTTCTTAGGTATCTGATTTCAGCACCAATGTTTCTGAACTTCCCCTTGATGAGGTCTCTTGGAAGGACAAAATTTCCAGCACTATTTACCTCATCAATTGATGTCACTGGATTAGAATTGAGGTCCTTGGGGTCTCCTCGAAATCCAAGAGAGAATCTCGAAGCTCGCAATCCAAAAACACTAAGTGAGAAAGCATCCTTACTAGAAAATTTGTGGCGAAATAATACATTAAGGAGGTTCCAATCCACATTGAACCAATTTCTGCTTCTTGTACTTCTTCTAGGGTTACTCGAGAATTGTGAATCGGTTAATCCTCCCGCTTGCTTTGCTAGGTAAGAAAAGTGGGTATACTCTAATTTCAGGGAGGTTTTCTCGGAAAATTTGTAGCTCGCTAGTGCAAAGACATTGTGAGAATCAAATTCTGAATTTTCTCGATAACCATCTCCTTTTTTGTAATTGTAGTAGGTCTGGAAGGTCCACCTGCCCTTGTTTATTCCAAAGGAGTTGTAGGAATTAAGGAAGCCAAATGAACCCACTGTTTGCTTGCTTATGAGCTCAAAGGACTTCGAAGATGGAATTTGATGGGATTTGAAGTTTATTAAGCCGCCAAATTGAGTCCCATATTGCAAAGATGCTGCTCCCCTAATGATTTGGATTTCATCTAGTGATTCAGCAGGTGGAGTGTAGTAACTTTCTGGATAACCCAGGACATCTGCACTTATGTCATATCCATTTTGTCTGGTATTAAAATTGGCTGTGCGATTGGGATCTAGGCCCCGTCCACCTATAGCCAATTGAAGGCCACCATCGTTGCCCTCATAGATGTTCAGCCCAGCAACCTGGGCATAGATCTGGCGACTGTTATTAGCAGCAATATTGCCCATCATTTTTTCAATCCTTACTACTTCCGACTTCTTACCAGCATAAATTGCCGTCCCTTCGACTGCTCGAAGTCTTTTCAGTGCAAATAGTTCGTCTTTGTGATCTTGGATTAGAACTTCAGATAGTTCCCCCGCAAGTGGCTCCATGAAAATGTTAAGGATGGTATCTCGCAGCACATTTAGGCTTATTTCCTGGGTGTTGTATCCTAGTCCAAATATGACTAAGGTGTAGTTTCCAGCTTCGATATCTGTAAATTCGAAGTTCCCATTTTCAAGCAAGTCTCTTTCGACCAAGTAAACATCTACATCAGAAAGTGTGGCTGAAGACCTACCTTTCTGCATGACATTCCCTGCAATATTATACTGGCCACGACTTACAATTGAAGTGAAGAGAAAGAATAGTATGTATAGATTTTTACTCATTGAAGGGAAGGACCCATTTTCGATGCGCAAAGGAATCATTTATTTTCAAAAGATCAGCACTTGGATCAATGAAAGGTTGGCTCTTTGCTCCATTAAGGGCAGCATAGCTTTCAACATAAATTTCAAGATTCTTATGTCCTTGGGAGGCAAAGTGATCACCAAGATAGTGAGCATATTCAAGGATAAAGTCTGCTTGCGTGGACATTTGCTTTTCTTGAAAGGCGGTGAGGAAGTCTGAGTTATCAACCCGAAAATTCTTCCCACTTTGTCCATCCACCACCTTGAACTGGGCATATCCTGCCTTTTCCATAAGCATCACCCTCCAGGAGAAACGGTAGCCTTCTTCTGTCCAGAAAAGTTTGCCAGGATATGCAAGAAAACGCAGCGGAAGCAGGAACTGGAGGCTGAAGAAGAAAATTAAGATAGTCCTAGTCCAAGAAGGCGTGCGGTAATCCGAGGGATTGCTAGATTGACCTACCTCATAACCTAGAATCCCTGCCAACTTATCCAATGCCTTCTGATGAATGTCGGAGCTAAAGAAAATTAAAGTGGAAACGATCATAACATATGGAAACATGCCGATCGGAAATAAAACTCCAGTCAGCAGATGGAAGAGCACCACCGTTATGTAGGCCCACGTTCTAGTAGGGCTGTAAACTAAGAAGAATACAATGAAGAGGTCATATAGTGCACCAGCCCAGCTGAAGAAATAGTGCGTCCACGTTTGGTGTAGGAAGTCCCCAAGAAAGGGAACCGAGTACTTCGATGGTAGCCAAATGGCAAGTGGCATTGCCCTCAAGAGCCAGTCTGGATTAAGCTTAGCAAGTCCAGCATAAATATATACGATGGCAAGCATTAGCTTTATCGCATTGACAGTATATAGGGGTACCTTCAACACATTGTTTTTTCGCGAATCCCATGAAAAGTAGAGATGCATGGGTAGAAAGATCATTAAAAAACTAAGGACACTGATAAAATAGTAGTGGTTGAGGTAGGTTGTCTTGTCCATCAATTCTATATAGGTGAAACTCAGAAAGAATAGAACAATACTCGCTCTATACTTGAATCCGATGGCAACACTTATCGCGCTAAGGAAGCAAATGATAAAAAGTGCGTAGGTGATTGCAGGAGGGGGAACTTGAACCCAAGAAAATCCATAGTACTTGAAGTGGAAGTCTGGTTCTAGGTACAATTTTTCGATCCAACCATTCAAGCAAAATCGGAGGATGCTGATGGCCATAAGTAATCCAAAAAGGATTCGAAAAGTGGCCAAGGGGGCTGAGCTTGTGTATTTAGTCTCCGTCTGCATCCACGTAGTCCACCTGAATGCTTAGTGCTTGCAGCATGTCTACCTTTAGAAGGACGACGGCT